>CAZLHT010000312.1:0-2427 GCA_964559185.1 uncultured Natronomonas sp. | reverse complement strand
CCTAGTACACGCTCACGTCGTCGAAGCGTCCGTCGTACGCGATATGATCCGGATGGGTCGGCTCGGTCCCGGAAAGGAACAAGCGATCGAGCTTTCCCCAGCTGTTTTCGTAGAACAGGTGCGCGAATTCCGCCGCACACCGCAGGTGGTGTTCGGCACCGTTCCGGTGGTAGACGCGACGCGGGATACCGTCCCGTAGCGCCTCAACGATCTCCTCTACCGCTTCGAACCGACAGTCGAACGCCGTCCAGACCTCGCCGACGGTGCCCCGGAGGTGCGCGTACGACGACCCTACCGGCGGGAGCTCGAACTTCGATGCGAGTTCGTGAGCGCGCTCGTCGTGTGCCGCGAGGTTCTTCGAGTTGTACACTTCGATCCCGTGGATCCGATCGCGGTGTGCCCGTTTGTCGTGCGCCTCCAGACTGACGGTCGCGACTTCGGGTTGTGGTGCGCGGACGGCGGCTCCCTGGCGTTCGAACTCCGCCATCGCCGCTTCGAGCGTGATGAAGTCCGGAACCGGATCCGAAAGACCGATCGCGAGGACGTGTTTTCGGTTCCGCCAGTCGCCGGTAAACACTTCGCGCCCCGGAACGACAAGGAGTTCCGAATCGGCGAAACGCTCGGCCCGCGATCGAATCTCCGGAAGGCGGACGAAATGCGGCGCGTAGACGAGCGCGTCCAGTCCGCGCGCTTTCGCCCGTTCGACGATCCGTTCATCGAGGACTTTCACGTGTACGTCCAGCCAAAACCGATCCATACACCCCTCACGGTCCGCAATCGCGTTATCCGTTGCGATTTGTCGGGAAAGGTTTTATATATGGACATCTATGCAACGCGTATGTGGAAGTGCGCCATCGGCGGCTGTGAATACGCGACCGAGGACGCCGGGGAACTGCTCGTCCATCAGGCGACGGCGCACGAGCGACATCGGTGTGCCGTCTGTGGAACCACCGTCCCGGATGGCTACTTCGCCATCCGACACGCCTTCTCTGAACACTCCCGCGCCGAATACCTGCGGAACTACGAGGCCGACACCGACGATATACGACTCCGGGAGACGGTACGGAACGAATTGGAGGCCGAGGCGGACATCGAAGCCGTCGTTCGACGGCTTCGAGGCGACGGACAGGAAGCCACCTCCAAGGCGTGATTACGGCTCTTTTGCGTCGAAATCGCGGATCCGATCCCCGCAACCGTGACGCGGCCACGTTTTTTCACTCCGGTGCGCTTCGCACATCGCTCGCGAAAAATCGCGGATAAAAATACGCTCACTCCCCGTCGTCGCTCTCGCGAACCCTCTCCCCGCTGTTGGGGAGGCTATCGTTCTTCGGAGTCGAGAACTCGGATCTGATCCCCGCGAACCGTGACCGGGATCGGAACGGTCGCTTCGTAGAGTTCGACTGTGACTTGGTCTTTCCCCTCGTCGATGCGTTGTACCTGAGCCTTTTCGCCCTTGAACGGCCCGGCGATGAGTTCGACGATATCCCCCTCTGCGATCCCTTCGACGTCTGGTTTCGGACTGAGGAAGTGTTCGATTTCGCTAAACGGCGACGGCTGTTCGGAGACCAGGCTCCTGGCGTGAGGGATATCCTCGAGCGCTCGGTCGAGCGCCGCGGTTCCGTCGGCTTCGACCATCACGTAACTCGTGAGTGAATCCGGGGCGAGTGCGGCGTGAATTTCGGGTTCCTCGCGATTGATAACCATGTCGGCCACGGTCCGTTCTTGGCTCGCGGTGGTCTTGACGGCGTAGATCGACATCACGGGCCTCCCGGGACGAAGGTCATGATCGCGAAGATGACGAACCCGATGAGACCGACGAGCAGTATCCCCAGTCCCGCGACCGCCGCGATCTTCGAGAACTCGTCCCACGTCGGCGTACTCGCGAGTTTCAACACGCGAACGTACGACGTGAGATCGGTCGGCGTATTCATAGGGCACAGTTCCGCCTCAGGGGTTTTTTACTTGTTGATCCGGCGGCGGCCGAGAACGGAACTCCCTACTCGACGTAATCGATGCCGCCTTCGCCGGCGGTGACGGCGCGCTCTTGTTCCGCCTCGCTTTTGCCGTAGATCTGCGGGCTCTCGACGCCGGTGACGACGATCATCGTCTCCATCTTCCCATCGAATTCGGCGTTGACGGAAGCGCCCCAGATGATGCGGGCGTCCGGGTCGATCCGATCGTAGATCTCCTCGACGACGCCCTCTGCCTCCTCGATCGACATGTCGGGACCGCCGACGACATTGACGAGCGCACTCTGTGCGCCGTCGAACTCGACGTCCAAAAGCGGGGATCGAAGCGCCGATCGGATCGAATCCTGCGCTTTGTTTTCCGAGTCGGATTCGCCGAGACCGATCATGGCGACGCCGCCGTTTTCCATGATCGTTTTCACGTCCGCGAAGTCGACGTTGACGAGCCCCGGCTTCGTGA
>CAZLHT010000311.1:0-2441 GCA_964559185.1 uncultured Natronomonas sp. | reverse complement strand
GAAAGCGCTTCGTTGAGGTCCGATCTGACGTGTTCTCCGAGTTTGCGCTCACTCGCCGTGGTGACGATTCGGTTCTCCTGAACGCTCGAACCGTCGCGGACCAACAGTCGGACGTTGCCCCGTTCGTCCGCACGGGTCGCCTTCGCTTTGACGCCGGTTCGCGATCCGGATCCACCGGCGTCGATCGGCCCCGGGATGATCTTTTTGACGTGGGGATGTTCCGCGACGGTCTCGATCGCTCGATAGCCGTCCCGGCCGCCGATGAGCGTGCTGTGGCTGCCGCCGATCTTCTCGGCGGCCGTCGCCTCGACGACGTCGAGCGCCGGCTTCCCCCGCTTTCTGCGAACGGCTTCGATCGGATCGTCGTCTTCGATCCGATAAAACGGATAGTGGAGTTCGCCGCGAACCGCGTCGATCACCTCACGATCGCCGGTCGCGTACACCTCCTCCGGTCGCTTCCGTCGGACCTCGTCTGCGATCCGGCCGGCGAAGTTCCGGCGCTCGGTTGGGATCCATCGCTGGTCGGTTTCGGGTTTCGTCGTGATCCGCCGCTCGCCGACGATATCCTCCTCGTAGAGCGTCGTGACCGTCGAGCGGTCTCGATCGCACTCGATCACCGTCGTGTCGGCATTGGCGCTCCGGCAGACCAGACAGTAATCTCCCGGTCGCTCGAGCGACGAGGCACAGCACCGACACTCCATACCGAATCGGAGACGACGGATACCGATAAGCGAGGCGGTTTTCCGCACGCTTCGAGTGGGTGTTCCTTCTCAGGCAAGCTCGTCCGGATCGGTCTTCAGAAACTCGCGAGCGATGACCGTCGCGTAGCTTCCCTTCGGTAGCGAGAAGCCGAGGGAAAGCGGTTCGCGCTTGATCTCGATATCGGTCGACACGCGGATCGCTCGACGGGTCCCGCTCGAATTGAACTGTCCCGGACGCGCGAAATCCGATCGTTCGATTCCGAGTTCTGCCAGAACCTCCCGCGTGATCGCTTCCGGCTCGCCGCCGCCGAACTCGGTGTCTGTGCCGACGAGCGGAGCGGTGACGAACGCCCGGCCGCGCTCGCAGTGTCGTCGGACCGTTCGGAGTTGTGCCTCTTCGACCATCTGCGTCCGATCGGGATCGGGAAGCCCGTTTCCGTCGGCAAAACAGACAACGTCTCCGGCGACGGGCCGGCCGAAGGGGATCCCTCGTCGGAGTCGTTCGGAGAGAACGAGATTGAACGCGTACGATTGGGCCGCGTTCGTGAACATCCGCTGGAGGTTCGTCGGTAGCCGTTCGAGCGCCTCGCGATAATCGTCCGGGCTCTCGGCCCCTTCCGCCAATCGCGTGGCGATGGCCCGCTCGAACCGAAGGCCGCCCGGAAACTCCTCGTCGACGGCCGACCAGTCCCTGCTCTCGGCAATCCGGTCTCGTGCCCTCCGGGTTCGCTCCGGCTCGCGCTCGCTCGATTCACAGACGTACCTGACGGCTGCTGTCTCCCAGTCACCGGCCACGATCGCGAGCCCGACTCGGTGCGTGATCGGCCGCTTCGAGCCGAACCGCTGCTGGCCGAAGTAGTTCGGGACGGCGATTCGTTCGCCGTCTTCGTCGCCCGTTCCGTCCGCGGCGAACGCCCGCAGTTCCCCGGCGATTGCGGCGGCATTCTCCGGCCGCTCGGCGTCGCGGACGACCAACTCGAAGTCGTTGCCGGCGAGATCGCCGAAGAGGACCGGCCGGCCGGCGCGACCGATAGGTTCGATGTCGACCCCGTCTATCTCCGGAAGGGTGTTCGCCTCGCGCTTGATTGAGAACAGCTGTGTCGTGATCGCGCGTTTGTCTTTCGTCCCCGCCCACGAGACGCGCTCTCGGCTCACGCCGAGACCGTTCGAGAGCGCCGACGCGAAGTCGTTGGTGTCCCAGCCCCGAAGCGTCGCTCGAAAGACGAGGTGCGGATACGATCCCGTGTCGGCGTCAAGCGGCCGAAGGTCCGCGCCGAACGCCTCGCGCTCGCGGACGAGAAAGTCCTCGGGCCGAGCGCGGAGGCGACCGCCGAGTCCTTCCGTGAAGGAGACCTACTACTCGATTCAGACCGCGGCCTCGACCGGGTGCGATTCGCGCATACGGTAGTTGCGCGTTCGGGCCACAAGCCGTTTACCATCGGGTCGGCCAAGAGGAGATACGAAGGATATTTTTCTCCCCCGCCGAACGGCGGCATGCACCTTTTCACCCCGTTCGAGTGTCGGGACGTGACGGCTCGAAATCGCGTGACAGTCTCGCCGATGTGTCAGTACTCCTGCGCGGACGAGGACGGCCTTTCGACCGATTGGCATCTTGTCCACCTCGGGAGCCGGGCGACGGCGGTGCCGGAATCGTGATGACCGAGACGACCGCCGTCACGAGGCGCGGGCGCATCTCGCCGCAGGACCTCGGCATCTGGAGCGACGAGCACGCCGAAGCGC
>CAZLHT010000310.1:0-2456 GCA_964559185.1 uncultured Natronomonas sp. | reverse complement strand
GCAGATCTGTCTCGGCTACCTCCTCTGTCGGATCCCCGACACGATCGAAGATGCCGGGGGCATCCCGCCCGAAGAAGGGGCCGCGCTGTTGCGGTCGTACGCCCGAGCGATCGATCCGAGCAACGAGGCGGGGATGGGGGCGTTTCGCGCCGACGTCGAGCCGTGGCTCCCGCCGGAGAGGGATCGATC
The DNA here is from genome assembly GCA_964559185.1 of uncultured Natronomonas sp. Taxonomy (GTDB): domain Archaea; phylum Halobacteriota; class Halobacteria; order Halobacteriales; family Haloarculaceae; genus Natronomonas. The sequence continues at coordinate 2,267 of CAZLHT010000310.1, read as the reverse complement.
GGACGAGTGGTGCGTCGTCGCGGCCGCCCCTCGCGTGTACGGGACGTTCGATAGGCTGCCGGCGGACGTTCGGGCGGCGATCACGCCCCCGGTAATCGAACTCGTCGAGGGGATGGCGATGTTCGTCGACGACCACGCGAGCACGGACGGGCTTCGGATCGACAACCGGGCGGAACTGGAGGAGTACTGCTATTACGCCGCTGGAACCGTCGGGATGCTGATCACGAATCTGTTAACGCGCGAGGGTATCTCCGGTGACAGGCGTCGAACACTGTACGAGACCGCCGACTCGTTCGGACTCCTGCTACAGCTCGTCAACATCGCAAAGGACGTCCACGACGATTACACGAACGAGCACAACGTCTATCTGCCGGCGTCGTGGCTCACCGACGAAGGAGTCCCGCAGGACGCCGTCGTCGAGGAGAAACACCGCGAATCGGTCGCGGCCGTCGTCAGCCGCACGGCGGCACACGCCCGAACGTTTCTCGACGAGGCCGAGCGGTACCTCCACGCGATGCCGCTTCGACACGGTAACACCCTCGCGGCGTGGGGCGTTCCCTTTCTGCTCGCCGTCGGAACGCTCAGAGAGCTCACCGAGAGCCCGGGCGACGCCCTCACGGAGCGCGATCTGAAAGTGTCCAAAAAGGAGGTGTACGCCGTCGTCGACGCAATGCACGGGGCCGACAGGGCCGCGCTTTCGGAGTTCCGATCGATCATCGCCCGCGAACCGTTCCATCTGGGGGCCTCCCGATCGGGGTCGAATTGAAACCGAACCGAAACCTCGGTTTCTCACCCATCGGGGTATTTCGGCTGCCGCTTCTCGGCGCGTTCGAGCGCCGTCTCCACGACGTCGCGAACGTCGCCGTGGAACTCATCGCCGTGGCCGGCGTACATGTGTTCGACGCCGTCGCCCATCGCTTCCAGGAGCATCCGAAGACTCTCAATCAGCCGTTCGCGCGACTGGCCGGGCATGTCGGTTCGCCCGAAGCTGCCGTACTCGAACGCGCCGTCGTCGTGGACGACAACGTCGCCGCTGAAAAGCGTCGTTTCGGAGACGAAGGAGACGTGATCGTCGGCGTGTCCGGGGGTGTAGACGATGTCGAAGGGCTCCTCGCCGATGAATACCTGATCGCCGGGACCGAGTCCGGTCTCGCGTCGCGGATGGTCGTCGTAAGCGTACAGCGGTGCGTCGAAGGCGTCGAGGACGGCGTCGAGTTGGGCCACGTGATCGCGGTGTCGATGGGTCAAGACGACGGCGTCGAGCGCGTCGACGTGGTTTCGAATTGTCTCCACGACGTCCCCGTACGCACCAGCATCGACGAGGACGGTTCTGTCTCCCACGACGAGGAACGCGTTGCAGGTGAACGTCTCGGCGGCGGCGGTGACGTTTGTCACGTCCATATCGGGGAATCGGCCGCCCGAACCTTCATTCTGCCGTCCGTCCGCCCAAGCCGAATCCTCACTTTCTTGCAAGTCCCGAAATCGCCGAAGAGGGACCCCCGCTCCCGACGCTCGTGTGGCGGTCAAAACCCCGTCGAAGCCGTCGCTGGCGAGTGTACTATCCGAGGGCCTCGAACGGAGTTCCCTCGACCGCGTCGGCGCGTTCGAGTTCGTGGCGAACGAGTTCGACGAGTATCCCGAAACAGGCCCGTTCGGTCGGCGAAAACGCCGGACGCTGGCGCTCGCTCCCGAACCACATCGTCCCGTCCCACCCGCGGCCGACGGCGATATCATCGCCGAAGAAACTGCCGAGGTTCGCGAACGGGTACTCGAGTTCGTCGGCCGACGGTCCCCACGCCGTGTCGGGGAGCTCAACCGGTGCGTCGGTTCGAACGGACAATCGACACAGCGTCCGGGGGAGCGAAACGTCGGGCTCGACGGTCGCATTACCTGCAACGATCGAATACGTCGTCCCGTCGAGAGCCGCGAGCGAGCCGAATTCGAGATCGAATCGTTGCCGTCCGACCCCGAGCAAGCGTTCGACGGTCTCCTCGAACGAGAGTGACCGATCGCCGAGGACGTTCCGCGGCTTCACGGGAGACGTCGTCGGGCGACGTGCCCCGGCTCCGGCACTCGCGCTCTCGCGATCGACGGCCGCGACGATCTGATCCGCAAGCGTCCCATCGCCGAGCGCGCCGTCGGTCACGTACTCGGTGACACCCAGGCGGATTGACTCGAGTCCGACCACCGGATCGGCCGTCCGATCGTACAGAATCGTCGGAACGGCTCGCTCTCGAATCGATTCGAGTACCTCAAGTCCGTCGCCG
>CAZLHT010000309.1:0-2470 GCA_964559185.1 uncultured Natronomonas sp. | reverse complement strand
GCTCGGCGACCGAAGGCCGCGCGTCGTGGAACACCGAAAACGCCGGCTTCCGGGTCATGGCGGATAACCTCCAGCCGGACATCATTGAGGAGATCCGCGAGCGCAAGGGCATGAAACTCGAACTACCCGAGATGGTCGATTACTTCTAAGGACGGACGCGAGATCGCGGTTGTTTTTCGCTCGCCTAAGAGAGACGAGAGGATACCCCACGATACGAAAACACCGCGCGGTATATTTCCCGCGTCGGCGCGTATTTGATCCATGGAGCACGTCGAATACGTCTACACGGAAGGCATGGACGGAACGGAGGTCGAAACGCGCCTCCGAGAGGGAAACCACGGCGTCCTCGGACTCGCGAAGGGTAACGACGCGTACGCGGTGCCGTTACACTATCACCACGACGGCAACCGATTGCTCTTTCGCGTGAGCGAGCACGATGCAGCCAGCGAAAACCAACGGTTCCTCCGGGCGACCGAAACCGCAACGTTCGTGTGCTATGCGGAATCGGCGACCGAATCGTGGAGTATCTGCGTTCGCGGGGCAGTCAGAAGACTGGACGAAAAGACGGACGAGGCGATCTTCAACGAGCTGTTTCCGCCGTTTCATCTGTTTGACGAGGCGATCGAGGACGTCGAATTCGCGCTGTACGAACTGGATATGGACACCGTCGTCGGACGAAAGTCCGTCGAGTGACGGGAGCCGTTCCTATCGGGAGAGTGCGGAAAGCCCAAAGCCGCCTCTAAATCCCGTCGTACTTATAGCCGGCGGGATATGAACCACTACTGATGAACGAACGTGCCGAGGTGAGCCGATGAGCGAGGCTAGCACGCGGGCGTACACGGTACGTCTGGAACTCGTCGACGAGCCGGGCGAACTTCTCAACGCGCTCAAGCCGATCGCGGAGACCGGCGGAAATCTCCTTTCGATCTTCCACGAGCGCGGGAACGTCACGCCGCGCGGACACATCCCGGTCGAGGTCGATCTCGAGGCGACGGAGGCGCAGTTCGAAACGATCGTCGATGCACTCCGGGGCGCCGGGGTGAACGTCATTCAGGCGGGAACGGAACGGTACAGCGAGGAGCTGACGGTCGTTCTCATCGGACATTTGGTGGAGACCGATCTCTCGGATACTCTGCGTCGGTTCCACGACTGCGGCGGCGTCTCCGTCGCCGACCTGTCGCTGTCGGCACCGGCGGGGACGGACGGGTCCTCGAGCGCTCGACTCAGATTGGTCGCGAGCGAAAACCGAACGTCGAAGGCGCTATCGACGGTTCGATTGGTCGCCCAAGAGAAGGGACTTCGCGTCGTCGAGCCGCTCACGGAGGGGTCGGTGTGAGAATCGCCGTGTTGGGGGCCGGCTCGGTCGGTTCGTCGGTCGTCGAACTTGCCGGCGAATACGGACACGATATCGTCGCCGTCGCCGATTCGTCGAGCGCCGCGACTGACAGTGCTCTCGACGCCGAGGCGGTGCTCGAGCGAAAGCGAACCGAGGGCACCGTCGGCGATGGTGATCCCGAAGCGGCGTTCGAAACCGAATACGACGTCCTGGTCGAGGCGACGCCGACGACGCTTGGGAACGCCGATCCCGGCTTTTCGCACGTCCGTCGAGCGCTCGAAGACGATCGACACGTCGTACTGGCGAACAAGGGACCTGTCGCCGAACGCTACGAGGAGGTCCGTGCACTGGAGGACGAATCGGCCGGGACCGTCCTCTTCGAGGCGACGGTCGGCGGCGCGATCCCGATACTCTCGACGATCGCCGACCTCAATGGGCAGGTTACTGCGGCGCGCGGCGTGCTCAACGGCACGGCGAACTTCATCCTCAGCCGCATGGCCGCCGAGGGGCTCGATTACGAACACGTACTCGCGGAGGCACAAGATCTCGGCGTGGCCGAGACCGACCCGACATTCGACGTCGAAGGGACCGACGCGGCGCTGAAATGCGTCATTCTGGCGAACGTTCTCTACAGGGACGGCTACTCGCTGTCGGACGCCACAGTCGAGGGAATCGCCGACCTACCGGGGAGCGCCCTAGAGTTGGCCGCCGAGGACGGCCGAACGATCCGACTCATCGGCGAGGTCTCCGATGGCGACGTCCGGGTCGGCCCCCGATTGATCCCCGAAAACGGGACGCTCGCGGTTTCGGGAACGCTGAACATCGCCCAACTGGAGACGACCCACGCGGGTCGGTTGAACATCTCCGGGCGCGGTGCCGGCGGCCCCGAAACCGCGAGTGCGGTGCTCGCGGATATCGGTCGACTGCCCCAACCCGAGAAATGATCCTCGTCCGGGTCGACGCACGATCGAGCCCCGGCGGCATGGTATCAGCTCTCAAACCGCCCGACACGTCCGTATTCGGGTGAATCCCTTTCGAAATCGTTTTACGGGGCACCGACAAAAGTTCCCGATACAGCGCATTCGCGCGTGAGCTAACAATGAGCGACAAACCACACCAGAACTTGGCCGTCAT
>CAZLHT010000308.1:0-2474 GCA_964559185.1 uncultured Natronomonas sp. | reverse complement strand
GGGGCTACGGAACAGTTCTGCGGGCGTTCGAGTCGATCGAGTCGAAATCCTCGATCGGGGACCGACGTGGCCGATCAGATCTTGCTTCGGTGTCTGACCAGGTGGTTCACCTTGCAGTCGATCACGACCGGTCCATCCGGGTCCGAACCCAGCGTCTCGGCGAGGGCGTCGAGTTCGTCGATACTTCGAACGGTGTGTCCTTCGGCCCCGAAAGACGCCGCGACGTCGGCGAAATCCGGGGCATCGACGAGAGCCCCCCCCGGCTCTTCGCCCTTGGCTTCCAGGCTGTGGTACTCGGAGTTGAGCGAACTGTCGTTCAGGACGATGATCGTCATCGAGATTCCGTGTCTGACCGCGGTTTCGATCTCCTGAATGGCCATCATGATCCCGGCGTCACCGCAGACGGTGACGCAGGGCTTTTCGGCGGCGACGGCCGTTCCGATGCCCATGGGGAGTCCGAGTCCGATCGACGCGAAATCGAGCGTGAACGTGAAATCCTCCGGCGGCGTGTGGATCCCGTCCATCACCCAGCGTGTGAGGTGTCCCCCGTCGGTGACGACCTTCTTCTCGTCCGGCAGTAACTCGTTCAACCGGGTGACCAGTTCCCGGGGGTCGACCGTGCCCGGCGTCTCGGGGAACTCCCTGTCGTTCATCGGGGACGTCTCGGCGATCCGTTCTCTGAGAGCTTCGTCCCAGAGTTCGCCCTCCCTGTCGATCTCGCGCCGCGCTAACTCCTCGTTGATGGCCTCGGCGGTGACGCGGGCGTCGCCCTGAATCCCGAGCGCGACATCGGTGTAGCGTCCGAGGCTGCCGGAATCTCGATCGACGTGTATTACCCGCGTGTCCTCGCCGAACACGTGTCCCTCGTCGGTCGTGTAGGGGTTCAGACTCGCCCCGAAGGCGAACACCAGACTCGCCTCGCTCGTATGCGCGTTCGCGAGGTTCGTCCCCCACTCGCCGTTGAACCCGAGGTAGTAGGGGTGATCGGCGAAGTAGTTTCGACCCTGCAGCGACGTGGTCAAAAGCGCGCTCGTCCGCTCGGCGAGCGCTTCGAGCGCCGCCTTCGCGTCCGCCTCGACGGCCCCCCGGCCGGCGAGGACGATCGGCGGCTGGAAGGCGTCCGAATCGACGTACAGATCGACCGCCTGCTCGACGGCCGCCCGATCCGGCCGGACGCGCGCGGTCGGTTCCGGCGTTTCGACGGGGGAGATCCCCTCAGACGCGTTCGCGCTTCCGTCCAGAATGTCCCACGGGATCTGGATCGCGAGGGGTCCGTCGCCGGTCTTGATCCGCCGAATCGCGTCCTCGACCTTCGGAATCAGCGTCTCCTCGCTACGAACCGAGACGACGGTGCCGATCGTCGAGCGGAGGTACGCCGTCTGTTCGAACTCCTTGACGTCGTACTCGGCCGAGATGGGCGTCTGGGGGACGATCACCAGCACGTCCGAACCCTTCTTCCGCGCGGTCACCATCGCGTTCCCCGTCTGCGATATCGCGGGTCCCCGTCCGACCATGCAGACGCCGAAATCGTCGTTCGCGCGCGCATATCCGTCGGCCATCGCGAGCGCGCCCTGCTCGTGGCGGGTTTTGACCATCTCGATCCGCTCTCGCCACTCCTCCTCTAGCTCCGACATCAGCGCCATCGTGTCCTCGGACATCAGCGTGAATATCGTCTCCACGTTCTCGGCGTCGAGCAACTCGATGACCACGTCGTGTCCATCCATACCACAACCCGACTCGGCTCTCGAATAAATATCTGTTCGTAGGCGATCGCGCCGCCGGTCCCGGGTTTCGCGACGGTCGGGAGCCTACAGCTCCGGGAACTCCCCCTGATACGTCGTCCCGTCGATTCGGTCCTCCCGAAGCGGCCAGAAGGCCAACAGCGTCGCGTGTTCGCCTTCGATCGCACTCGCCGTGTGGGGGATCTCGGGTGGGATCGTTAGCGCATCGTACGGTTCGAGTTCCATCCACTCGCCGTCGACGGTGAACTCCAATCGCCCCTCGACGAGCATGTTCATCTGCTCGTAGGGGTGCGTGTGCGGTTCGCCGTCCGGTTTTTCCGGGGCGATCTGCGTCAGGCCGATCAGCTGGTCGATCCCGCGGAAGACGACCTGCTGGAACCCCTCCGATTTGTGGTAGGGGGCGACCTCTTTGAGGTTGTGCACGGAGGGAATCTTCGATCTGTCGTAGTCGCGTGGCATACGTATGCGATACACTAACGCCTTCCATAAGTGTATGGACCGCGTCGGCGAATCGTCGGCGAACGCCCGGGTTCGGTCGTGACGTCTTGGCGGGTCGCTCACGTCGCGATGTCGGCCCGTTCGAGGCCGGCGGCGGCGACGAGCAAGAACGCCATCGCGGCGGCGACGAGCAGCGAGGCGTCGAGCGGTGCGATCTCGTTCTCGACGAGTATCGCGGCGGGGTCGAAGTACCGCGGAAACATGACGTCCCCAGGTCGCTCGTAGTCCGTCTCC
>CAZLHT010000307.1:0-2481 GCA_964559185.1 uncultured Natronomonas sp. | reverse complement strand
GAGCACACGTGACGGTGCCACAGGACGCTCCCGGCCGAGGGTCGAAACCCGCCCCACCGACTCCGGGAGAAACGGTCCTGCAACCTGCTCGGCAGCGGGCCGGGGTTCCTCCTGTGGGGGGAAGCCCCGTCGTTTACGGCGGGGAGGACGTCACTTGCTTTTCTCGCGGTAGGAGCCGAACATCTCGACGAGGTATTCGAGATCGTCGTCGTCCATCACGACCGGCTCGCCGATCGCGGACGCCTGATAGTGAATCTGCGCGACGAACTCCACCATCTCCGCGACCTCCATCGCGTGGCTTCCGTCCTCGCCCACGGCGATGACCCCGTGGTTCTGGAGCAGACACGCGTTGTACTCCTCGCCTAGCGCCTCGACGGCCAGCCTTCCAAGCGTCTCGCTCCCCGGCGGTTCGTATCCCGCGACCGGGACCTCGGTGCCGGCATATGCGATGAGGTAATGTGAGGCCGGGATCGCCTCGCCGAGGCTGGCGAACGTGCTCGCGTACGGCGAGTGGCTGTGGACGATCCCGCCGACGTCGGCGCGCTCCTGGTAGATCATCGCGTGCATCGGCGTCTCGTTCGACGGTTCGAGGTCGCCCTCCAGTCGATTCCCCTCGAGATCTACGACCGGGACGATTTCGGGGGTCACCTCCTGATAGGGGATGCCGGAGGGGCTGACCGCCACCCGGTCGCCGTCGCGGACGCTGACGTTCCCGCCCGATCCCTTCGTCAGCCCGCTTTCGAGTAACTCTCGACCGAGATCCGACACGGATTCGCGGGCCACCCGCAAGATGTCTTGCTCCGTCATGTAGAGAGGCGTCTCAACCGCCCTACAAAGGTTTTACCCGTGTCGTCTCCCGTCGCCTCACTTCGGCGCGTCGAATAAATACCTAAGTGGGACCCGCCGAATCTCGATGCGATGGTCGAGTACGATCACGAACCGATCACGGTCACCGGCAAGCGTGCCGTCGTCATCGGCGGGACGAGCGGCATTGGACGCGGGATTGCCCGCGCGTTCGCAGCCGAGGGCGCGGACGTCGCGGCGACGAGTCGAACCGAAGAACGAGTAGAGGAGACGGCCGAGGAACTCGAAGGGCTGGGCGCGGAGGTCGTCCGGGAGACGTGCGACGTCACGGACCGAGCGTCGCTCCGCGCCCTCCGTGATTGCACCGTCGAGGCCTTCGGCGGAGTCGACATCCTCGTGAACTCACCGAGCGCCATCGCCCGGAAGGGCGTCCTGGAGGTGAGCGACGAGGAGTGGGAGACGGTTTTCGACGTCCAGCTCAAGGGTCCCCACCGCGCCATTCAGACGTTCGCGGACGTGCTCGGCGAAGCCGGCGGCGGAAGCGTGATCAACATCTCCTCGGCCTCGTCGGTGACGGCGATCGACTCGCTGGCGGCGTACTCGGCGGCAAAGGGTGCGACAGATTCGTACACCCGAGCAGCGGCGCGCGAACTCGGCCCGGCGGTGCGCGTGAATGCGATTCGCCCTGGCTTCATCCGAACCGAACAGACCGCCGACGCGTACGCCGAGGGGACCGAACGGTACGAAAAAGTGACCGAGCGTACCTACGGCGATCGGATCGGCGAGCCCACGGACGTCGCCTCGACGGCGGTGTTTCTGTCGTCCGACGCGAGCCGGTACGTTACCGGGGAAATCGTCACCGTCGACGGTGGGTTCATCCAGTCGGCGCTGTAGGTTCCCGAGGGGGCAAAACCGGTATGCTGCCCGAAGAATCAGAATCCGCTCTCGTAGACGTCGATGGCGTCCGCTCGAGTCATGTCCCGCGGGTTCCGATCGATGTTGTGCTTCGAGTGTTCAAAGGCGATTTCGGCGAAGCCCTCAAACTCCGATTCGTCGATGTCTGCGAGGTCTCCTATCCGGTTGGAGATCCCAATGTCCTCGTTGAGATCCGCGACCGCCCCTACGGCGTCGCGAGCCCTATCGATCGTGGCGTCCCCGTGCGTGTGGGGAGCGCCGAGCAGGTCGGCGATCTCCGCGACGCGGTCCGGTTCGGCGGGGACGTTGTACCGAACGACGTGCGGGAGCAACACGGCGTTCGCGAGTCCGTGCCCGATACCGTGTTCGATGCCCAGCGGGTACGTGAGCGCGTGGACGGCTCCGAGCCCGGAGTTGACGAACGCCTGAGCCGCGGTCGTCGCGGCGAGACTCATCCGATAGCGGGCTCTATCGTTGTGTTTCCCCTGATGAACCGCCGGTCTGAGGTTCTCCCCGATCACCTCGATAGCGTGGCGAGCCAAGGCGTCGGTGTAAGGGGTACGCTCGGTCGAAACGAAACTCTCGATGGCGTGACTCAACGCGTCCATCCCGGTCGCAGCCGCGACTCCTGCCGGCATCGTCCGTGTCAGTTCGGGGTCGACGAGTGCCAGGTCGGCGAAGAGATGTTCGGAGTAAACGACCTTCTTGATGCCGCCGTCCTCGGAGTCGGCGAAGACGCCGATGTGCGTTACTTCGCTCCCC
>CAZLHT010000306.1:0-2494 GCA_964559185.1 uncultured Natronomonas sp. | reverse complement strand
CCTCGTTCTCGCCGATTCGAAGCAGATGGGAGAGATACACGAACAGGAAGACGATCGTCGGGACGGGGTTTCTGATGACGATCCAGCCGTTGGCCTCGAAACCCCGTTCGATCTCGACGTCGTCTCCGATGTCCAGATCGCCGGAGACGATCAACTGACCGGTGATATGAACCCGTTCGCCGAGGTAGGCGTCGCTTCCGACGAGGACGTTGCCGTCAATCTCACACCACATATCGAGCCGACAGTCGCCGTCGGCCTCGACATCGCCGGTAACGGTTACGCGCTCGCCGGCGACAACCGTTCCCCCGCGAAGGCCCAGTTCGATCGCACTTTGCCCGCCGATGAACACGTCGCCGTCTGTGACCAGATCGTGCTCTTTGATCTGTGTTCCATCGGGGATCGAGAGCTCTTCGAGCGGATCGGTGCCGAACACGGTCGATCAGTCGGCGTCCCGTCTCTTAAATCCCGCTTTCCGCGTCGGACTCCCGTCTGACGGGGTTTTCTCGGTGATCTTATATTGGTCTATCACCAACCTCGGACATGACCGTTCTTTCGTTCGACCAGGAGGGTGTCGACGTCATCCATAAGGGTACCGAGTTCCGCATGGAGGGATCGCTCATCGAGGAAGCGACCGGGAAGGACTATCCGAACGTTACGGACCACGAGGTCCTCAAATTGATCGAAGAGAATCCGACGCTGTCGGGGGAACCGCGGCGGATCACGGAGATCGTCGGATAACGGCGGCCTTACCCGTCACCTGTCGGTCCGATTCGTGGCGGTAGCTATAAACGACGGGGTCTGGATTGTGGGTGTATGAACTCCGCCGAACTCAAAGCGGAACTCAGCCACTCCTCGTTCGTCGCCGCCGGCGGAACGATCGCCGCCTACGCGCTCATCATCCTCGCGATGGCGATTGTGCTGTTCGGGATTCCGTTTCTCCTATTCGTTCTCCTATAAACACGAACCGTTTGGGCTTTGAATCGGGAATCGGATCGTCGCAGTGGATCTCCTCCAAATCGGGGGTCAGTTCGTAACCTCCCCAGTACGAGCGCAAAGAAGCATTTATGGCTACTGGTGTGTATATTCGACACAAGATGTCTGAGAGCGAGCCACAAACGCACCTCTATTGGGCGACCGGCTGTACGAGCTGTCTTCGGGCGAAGGAGTTCCTCGAGCGCAACGACGTCCCCTTCGGCTCTCACAACATCGCCGAGGATATGAGCCTCCTCGACGAGATGGAGGCTCAGGGGCTCCCCCGGCAAGTCCCGGTTGTCGTGCGCGGCGAGGACTGGGCGGACGCCCAAGACCTCGATGCGGTGGCGCGAATCGTCGATATCGATTATAAAGCCGAGGTCCTGCCGGTAGAGGAATTATACCGACGCCTCGATATCGTCCTGGAGTCGCTCATCGAATACACGGAGCGGCTACCGGCCGATAAACTCGACGGGCCGATCGCGAACCGGCCGCGAACCGTCGGTCAGCTCGCCTTCCACGCATTCAGCATCCCCGAGTCGTTCCTCGAACACCACGACGGTATCCCGCTGAAGATGTACAAATCCGAACCGGAGTGGGCAAGCGAATCGATCGAATCACTCGTAACCTACGGCGAACACGTCCAAGCGCGGCTCGAACACTGGCACGAGACGCACGCGAACGAGTGCGACTGGTCGTCGACGGCGGACGTCTACTACGGCTCGCCGACGCTGCAGCAGTATTTCGAGCGGACGGTCTGGCATACCGGCCAGCACGCCCGCCAACTGGAATGGATCCTCGAAGAGCGATGCGACATCGAGGCGGAACTGCTCGACTCCGGACTGTGGGAGGGATTGCCGATGCCGCAGAAGGTGTGGAACGAAGATGGCGGCGACGGCTCCGTCGGCGACGATCGCGTGAACATCCTCGAAGCCATGCAGTCCGACTGAGGAATCGCCTCAATCTCTTTTCGCGATCGGTCATCGGACGCCAGTTTTCCGGAGAGCCGTGGGGTTCGTTGGAAACCCACCGAGATCCTACGATCCTGAAAAAAGGACGGTTATTGAGAAACGGTTGGCGTTCGTGGCCGACGGGGCGGGGCGTTAGGCGAACGTCTTCGATATCTCGGCTTCGTCGTCGTCGGTCTGTTTGATCTTTCCCCACGCGCGTTCGAAGTCCTCCGTTTCGATCTCGAGGCGGTCGTCGCGGATGGCGTACATTCCGGCTTCCGTACACATCGCTTTGATGTCTGCGCCGGAGGCTCCGTCGGTGAGGTCGGCGAGGTCGGCGAAATCGACGTCGTCAGTAACGTTCATGCTCCGCGTGTGGATCCGGAAGATGATCTCGCGCCCCTCCACGTCGGGTTCGGGGACCTCGATGAGTCGATCGAAGCGTCCGGGACGGAGGATCGCGCGGTCGAGCATATCGAAGCGGTTCGTCGCGGCGATGATCGAGATCTGTCCGCGGTCTTCGAAGCCGTCCATCTCCGAGAGCAGTTGCATCATCGTCCGCTGGACCTCCG
>CAZLHT010000305.1:0-2496 GCA_964559185.1 uncultured Natronomonas sp. | reverse complement strand
CCTCGAACTGTCGGAGCTGCTGTTTGACGCTCGTGAGGACGAACACGCGCTCGAACGACGAGTCGGGATCACGGACCAACTCGATGCCGGCGGTGAGCGCGAGCATCGTCTTACCGGTCCCACAAGCGCCTTCCAGGGCCAGAAAACCGGAATCTCTGGCCGTTTCGATTGCGGTCTCGATTCCGTCGACCTGGTCGTCGTAGGGCTCGTCATGGCCGAAGAAATCCAGCCAGTCGGGCGCAGTGGACACGAACAGAACTGACTCGTCATCGCTTAAAGACGTATCGACGATCGAGCGTCTGGGGTCGTGTTCCATTCCCACCTCTCGGCGACGCGTCGGCCGGTCGTACTGACCGATGGCACGTCGAAACCACTATAGGGCAAACCGACACAGACGGAGGTGAGAGAGTACAGCATGAGCGGAGTGTCGTCGGGCGGATGATCCGTGACGTTATCGAGCGGTATCGCAACGTGGTGCTCGTCGTCGGTTCGGTCGGACTCGGAACACTCGTACCCGATTTCGGTCCGTATCTGGAACCGCTGGTTACGCCTTTGGTGATCTTTCTGGTGTTCAGTTCGCTTCAGGGGTTGCGGCTTCCGGAGATCGAAACGTCGTCGTACGCGTTTGTGGTCGTACTTTCGCTCTGTATCTCGTACGTGGCGCTACCGATCGGTGGGATCCGGCTCGCTGAATTCGTCCTTGAGGAGGGTGCGGTTCTCGGGTTCGCGATCGCGCTGGCCGCCCCGACGACGGCGGGCAGTGCGATCATCTGGACGCGATTGTCCAGAGGCGACGTACAGCTGGCGACGACGATTTCGATCGTCTCGTTGCTCGTTGCACCCCTCGCGACGCCGATCGTGCTGACGCAACTCGTGGGTTCGCAAGGCACGATTCCCGTTCTCTCGATCATCGCCGATCTCGCGATAATTGTGGGCGGCGGCGCGTTGTTCTCGCGGGTGATCCCGTCGGGGACGCTCTCGCCTCGCGCGATGGATCTCGGATCGACGCTCGCGATTTTGCTTCTCATCTACACGAGCGTCGCGGGCGTCGAAGTGGACACCGTTACCGGGTGGCATCTGCTCGCGGTCGTCGGCACCTCAGCGCTCCTCGTCATTTTCGGTCTACTCGTATCGATCCTCTGCAAAGGTGGCTTCGGCCTGTCGCGAACGGAGACGCTCCCGCTGTTTTTCACCAGCAGTTTGAAAAACCTCGGTATCGCGCTGCTCATCGCGCTCTCGTACGCCGACCCCCTCGTCGTCTTCTCGATCATCGCCTACTACGTCGTTCAACAGCTCTTCGGGGCGGTCCTCGCCGATACGATCGCTTAAATACGCAGCCGGGGGATCGTCCGTGGATTTATATAACGAGCGGGACCAAATCGGGATATGGCCGCCCATCGCCGGCCGGTACTGCGGAACCTCTTCGACGAATCGCCCACTCCACACATCGCCCACCCACCGCGCACCCACCGCCGGGATTTTTACATCGCGACCGACGGCTCCTATCGGACCGACCGTGACGGTGGACTGGGCGTCGTTATCGAAACTCGCGACGGTGATCGCGTCGCTCGGCTCTCGGTTCCCGACACCGTTCCGGACAACAACGTCGCGGAGTACCGAGCCCTCCACCTCGGTCTCGACGTGCTCGCGGCGCGGGTACCGGGGGGCGCACGGGTCGGCGTGCTGGTCGATCACGACGGCCTCGCGGCGAACGTCAACCGGGCGACCCTCGCAGTGAAAGGTCCGGACTGTCGGCCGCCCCATCCATTCCGCGTTCCCGGGAAGACGGCCCTCCACTGGCGCGGTATTCGCGCTCGCGTCGCCGGCTTCGAGGAACTTCGAGCGGCACGTATCGACAGCGACGACAACCCGGCGCATCCGCTCGCTAACTCGCCAGACCATTACGCACACGTCAACGGCGAACCGGACCGCTGCGTACTTCCTCGCGACGACGAACGGTGGCGCGCCCCGAGTGACGACCGATATCCGCCGCCGTCTCGCGCCGATAGAGAACGCTCGAACGGACTCGGCGGCGAGCGAGCTTCCGATTGAACCGCCCTCGCCCTACATCCGATCGTCTTCGACCCCTTCGAGCGCCCGCTCAGCGATGCGAAACCGCGCGGTTTCGCCGGCCGCCCTCGAGCCGTGTTTCTCGAGGGTCACTCGCCGGTTGCCTCCCCGAAACCGTTCGAGCCTGAGAATAACACCGGACCAGTGGTTCAGCGTGTAACCGCCGAGCGCCCGAGGGCGCGAGGAGCCCGCCTCGGGGTCGGTATACACCTGATTCGTGATGAGGACGGCGAGATCGTGTCGACGAGCGAAGGCGAGCAGTTGGGTCACCTGCTTCGCGACGGATCGAAGCGTCTCCCCTTCGTCATCGGGATCCCGTTCGAGCCGATAAAAGCCGGTCGCGCTGTCGAGTACGATAAGATCAACGCGCTCGGCGAGTTCGCCCGCGTCGCGCACTGCCGCTCTTTGTTCCTCGAAATCGAGGGC
>CAZLHT010000304.1:0-2502 GCA_964559185.1 uncultured Natronomonas sp. | reverse complement strand
TTGAAGAGGTTCGCCTTGTGGATCCGGGCGAAGCTCTGTGCGAGGACGCCCTCGACACCGAGGTACATCGGACACAGGGCCGCGTGCTCGCGCGAGGAGCCCTGCCCGTAGTTCTCACCCGCGAGGAGGAACCCGCCGCCGGCTTCCCGTGCGCGCTCGGCGAACGTATCGTCGATCCGGCTGAGCGTGTACTCCGAGAGCTTCGGCATGTTGGAGCGGTACATCGAGACCTCCTTCGTCGCCGGGATGATGTGGTCGGTCGTGATGTTGTCGTCCATCTTGAGGAGGATCTCCCCCTCAACCGTTGACGCCAGCGGGTCCTTCAGCGGGACGTCCTTGACATTCGGCCCCTTGACGAGCTCATCGTCGACGGCCTCCTCGGGCGCGATGAGATCGGAGGGACTGACGTCGACGTAGCGGTCGGGCATCTCCCGCCCTGGTATTTCGAGCCCATCGAGTTCCTCTGCGAGATCGCGCGGATCGACGATCTCGCCGGCGATCGCGGCTGCGGCCGCGGTTTCGGGCGAACAGAGGTAGACGCTGTCCTCTTCCATCCCCGAGCGTCCCTCGAAGTTGCGGTTGAACGTCCGCAGCGAGACCGAATCGGACGCCGGAACGTGGCCGGCACCGATGCAGGCGCCGCAGGTCGCCTCCGAGATGTTGGCCCCGGCGGCCATGAGCTCGACGGTCCACCCCTCGCGGGTCAACTGCTCTGCGGCCCGCTTCGATCCCGGCGCGACCGTCACTTCCGTACGCGAGTCGACGGTCCGATCCGACAGCATCTTCGCGGCCGGCAGCAGGTCCTCGTAGGCGCCGTTCGTACACGAACCGAACAGCACCTGATCGACGGCCTTACCGGCGACTTCGCGAACCGGGACCACGTTGTCGGGCATCGACGGCCTCGCGATGAGCGGTTCGATATTGGAGAGATCGACGACGATTTCCTCGTCGTACTCGGCGTTTTCGTCGGGACCGATTTCGACGAAATCAGCCCCTCGACCGAGCCGTTCGAGGAACTCTCTGGTGCGCTCGTCGGTCGGAAATATCGACGAGGTCGCGCCGAGTTCCGTCCCCATGTTCGTGATCACCGTCCGCTCGTGTGCGGAGAGCGACTCCACGCCGGGGCCGGTGTACTCGAATATCTTCTTTACGCCGTACTTGACCGAGTATCGGCGGAGCAATTCGAGGATGACGTCCTTCGCGGTGGCCCACGCTCCGAGTTTGCCCTCCAGGCGGACGTTGACGACCTCGGGCATCTCGAAGTAGTACGGTTCGCCGCCCATCGCGACGGTGATGTCGAGCCCACCCGAGCCGATCCCGAACTGGCCGAGCCCGCCCGCGGTTGGCGTGTGCGAGTCCGCCCCCAGGACCGTCTTGCCGGGTGCGGTGAAGTTCTCCTTGTGGACCTGATGGCAAATCCCCGTTCCCGGGCGTGCGAAGTACGCGCCGTACGTCCCGGTCGCGCTCCGGAGGAACCGGTGATCGTCCGCGACCTTGAAGTCCGGCTGGTACGTCTGGTGGTCGCAGTGTTGAACCGAAATTTCGGTCCGCACCTCGTCGAGTTCGAGCGCCTCGAACTGAAGCCACACGAGCGGCCCGGTGAGGTCATGCGCGAGCGTGTGATCGATCTTGATTCCAATCTCCTCGCCGGGTTCGAGCGTCCCGTCGACCAAGTGATCCGACAGAACTTTTTCCGTAAGTGTCCGGCCCATATACCGCCACTATGATTCTATCCGTATCAATGTCACTACTTCGCCCGCTAGAGCGAAATCGAGGATTCGTCACCGATGTCCTCCCTTTTGCAGCGTTCTGTCAATCGAAGGTGGCCGTCGATCACAACGTTATTCACCGCCTCTGTCCACGGGTGTGATATGAGTTATACGATCGCACTGACGCCGGGCGACGGCATCGGACCGGAGGTCGTCTCCGCGACGGTGCCGCTCCTGAAAACCGCCGCGAACGTCGGCGGGTTCGATATCGAACTAAACAGCTACGAGATGGGTGCCGCCCACTACATCGAGACCGGCGAGGTGATGGACGACGAGACGCTCGCCGCCGTCAGAGAGCACGACGCGATACTGCTAGGCGGCGTCGGCCTCCCCGAGGTGGACAACGCCTTCGTCGCGGCCGAGGGCCACCACCGGATCAGACGCGAACTCGATCTCTGGAACAACCTCCGGCCGGCCTACCTCTTCGACGAGTCGGTCTGTCCGCTGAAGGGGTACGGACACGGCGACATCGACATCCTCTGGTTCCGCGAGAACAGCGAGGGCGAGTACATCGATGCCGGTGGTCAACTCGATCGGGGTGGCCGGACCGACACGGCAATCCAGTGTTCGATGTACACCCGGGAGGGGATAGAGCGAATCTCCCGGGCGGCGTTCGACGCCGCAACCGAACGGGAGGGAATCGTCCACAACATCACGAAATCGAACGTGCTCTCCTACGGGGCGGCCTTCTGGGACGAGGTCGTCGAGGAGATCGCCGAGGAGTATCCGAACG
>CAZLHT010000303.1:0-2517 GCA_964559185.1 uncultured Natronomonas sp. | reverse complement strand
TCGACGGTAACCACCTGATGAACCGTCCCGGCCCCCGCGTCGTCGAAACGCTCGAAGCGATCGCGTCGCTAGTTCACCCAAATAGCGTCGAACTCCCGGAGCCGTGGATGGCTCGTCCGTTTTCGGATCGACAAGCATGACGCTCGCCATCCCGAGACCGATTCGAGACGCCATCCGTGCGCACGCCGAATCCGACGCCCCCGAGGAATCCGTCGGCGTGCTAGCGGGAAACCACGACCGATCCCGTTCGACGGTCGCGAGGGCTTACCGGGCGAGAAACGTCGCCGCGGAACCGAGAACGCGATACACGATCGCCCCGAACGAGGAACTCGAACTGTTGGATCGAATCGACGACATCGGCCTCGACTGCGTCGGATTCTATCACTCGCACCCGCGGGGACCGCCCGAACCGAGCGAGACCGACGCCCGACTGGCGGCGTGGACGGGATACTCCTACGCGATCGTCTCGCTCGAGTCGGGGACGGCCGAACTCGGGAGTTGGCGCTGGGTCGGCGATCACTTCGAGCGGGAGGACGTCCGGATCGAGTGAGCCTCACCCCTCGACGGGCGTTTCAACGACGGTTACGGGACGAGTCGCCATCCGCGTCGCCCGTTCGGTGACGCTTCCGAGCAACAGCCGGTACTGGCCGGAGCGGTTATTTGAGCCGATGACGACCAGTCCGACGTCCACCGAGGCGACGTCCGCGAGAATCTCCTCGTGGGGCACTCCGTGTCTGACGACGGCTCGGCGTCGACGCCGACCGATTCGGCCGACTCGGGCACCTCGTCGATCCCGTCGCGACCGACCTGCTCAAGCACGCTCTCGAGCCTCTCGAACTCGTGGACGTATTCGTCGCCCGGATGGGAGCTGTACGTCTCCGTCTCGACGATGTAGAGGACGTGAAGTTCGGCACCGTCCCGCTCGGCGGCGTCACTCGCGTGATCGATAGCCCGCTCGGAGCCGGCACTTCCGGCGATCGGTAACAGCGATCGATCGTCCTGCACGACCGCACCCCCCGGAGCACCTGAAGGTCGTCGGATCCCAGCGGCCGGGACGTTCGCGCGGATATTTCCCTGCGATACGTTCGACCAAACCCGATACACGACTGGGTTTCGTTCCGGCGGCCGGCGTCGAAGGGATGGGCACGATCATCGAAGGACCGCAGAAATAAATATATCATTTGAGTGGATAATTCGGAAAATAATGAATGCACGTGTATAAAATGAGTAATAACATGACTGTAGACAATACTTATCCGGGTTTGCGTCGCGGATAGGATACAGATGATAGTTCGATCGATCCCGCCGAAATCGTCGACGGAACGGCGGAGGAGGGAGGAAACCGGAACCGATGACTGATACGGGTGGGAAATTTCGGACCGACGCCGAGGTGATGCAAGAGGAGTGTCTCTCGTTCGTTCGCTCGACGATCGCCGAGGTCGACAGGAACGGTGTCGTTGTCGGATTGGATGGAGGCCTCGAATCAACCGTCGCCGCCACACTCGCGGTCGAGGCGCTCGGTACGGCGGGCGTCTTCGGCCTCGTCCTGCCGAGCAGCAAGACCGGCTCGAAGAGCGCACAGGACGCCGAAGCCGTCGCCGACGTGCTCAGTATCGAAGTCGAAACGGTGCACCTCCAGCCGCTTTTGCTGAACTTCGGCGGATTGGCGCCGAACACCGACCTCCACGGCGATCCGATCGTTCGCGAGAACCTCGTCGATCGCCTCCGGATGGCGATGCTGTACCTCACCGCCAACGCGACTGGAAGACTCGTCCTCGGGACGACGACCCGAAGCCAACTGTTGTTGGGGTCATTCACCAAATACGGCGACGGGGCGGCCGATCTTCTCCCGCTCGGCGGACTCTATCGGACCGAGATCGAGACGCTCGCTGACGAGCTCGAGCTCCCCGAGTTCGTGACGGAGACCCCCGCAGCCGTCGGCTTATATCCCGGCCGGTCGGACAGTCACGATCTCGAGGAACCACAGTCCGTGATCGATGCAGTCCTCCGAGCGCTCGATGAAGCCGACGAGGACCCGGAGAGAGTGCGGGGGGCGCTCGATATCGACGCCGAGACCGTCGATCGGATCGTCCGCCGTCACGAGACGACCGATCACATGCGTCGATCGCCGTCGATGCCCCCGAGGCACTAGATCGCGCAGGTCGACTCGTACTCCACGTCGTGGATCGACCCGATGTCACCCTCGCCGCAGATCGGGCAATCCGATCGGGGCTCGATCGAGATCTCCTGAAACGTCATGTCCGCGGCATCGTAGAAGATCATCCGCCCGTCGAGCGTCTCGCCGTACTCCAGACAGAGTTTGATCGCCTCGGTCGCCTGCATGCAGCCCACGGTGCCGGGGAGGACGCCCAGTACGCCCGCCGTCGCACAGTCGGGAACGGTTCCGGGTTCGGGGGCTTCCGGGAAGAGACACCGGTAACAGGGACCACCCTCGGTGGCCTCAAAGGTCGTCACTTGTCCCTCGAAACGGAGGATCGCGCCGTGGGCGAATGGAAT
>CAZLHT010000302.1:0-2523 GCA_964559185.1 uncultured Natronomonas sp. | reverse complement strand
GGTAGCGGCCTCCCATCACGCCCGGTACAACGGTCGCGCGATGTACCGAGAGCCGGTTTCCATCGAGGACGTCATCGAGTCACGGGTTGTGGCCGATCCGCTTCACCTCCTCGATTGCTGTGTCATTTCCGACGGAGGTGGGGCACTGATCGTCGTCTCGGACGACGTCCGAAGCGAACTCGATCGGGAGTGCGTCGAACTTCTGGGTTTCGGCGAATCGGTCGGTCACCACGCGGCGGGACGGATCGATCTCACGCGAACCGCCGCGGAGCACTCGGGGACGCGGGCCTTTGAGGAGGCTCGTCTCGGTCCGGAACACGTCGACTACGCATCGATTTACGACTCCTTCACCATCACGGTTCTGGAGGCGATCGAGGATCTGGGCTTCTGTGAGAAGGGCGAGGGCGGGTCGTTCGTCGAAGGGGGAACGCTTCGAGCCCCGGACGGGGAACTCCCGTTCAATACCGACGGGGGTGGTCTCTGTTCGAACCACCCCGCCAACCGCGGGGGCATGACGAAGGTCATCGAAGCGGTGCGGCAACTTCGTCGGGAGGCGAACGATCCGGTGCAGGTCGACGCGGATGTCGCGATCGCTCACGGGACCGGCGGAAGCATCGGGACCCGTCACGGGGCAGCGACGGTCGTTCTCGGCGGTGAGGACCGATGAGCGAGAAGCGTCGAAAACGGCCGATCCCAGAGGTGACACCGGAGACCGAACGGTACTGGGGTGCGGCGGCCGAAGGACGGCTGCTGGTTCGCGAATGTAACGAGTGCGGCCTCACGTACCACTATCCGCGATCGCTTTGTCCGGACTGTTTGAGCGACGACGTGGCGTGGAAACGGGCCGCCGGAACCGGGAACGTGTATTCGTATTCGGCCTCCGAGACGATGTCGGGTTGGCCCGAGGCGGAACTTCCCCTGGTCGTCGCGTATGTCGAAATCGACGAGGGACCACGATTGCTGACGAACATCGACTGTTCGCCCGAGGAGGTGACGATCGGATCGCGCGTCGACGTTCGGTTCGTCGACGTCGATTCGGAGGATATCGCGGTGCCGGTGTTCACCCTCGTCGACGGTTGAAAGGGGGTTATACCATCTTCAAGGATTATATTATAATATGATAATTTTCCTCGGAACGTTCACGTACATTCGTTCGTGATCCGGGAAGGAATGTCGGTCCTGGTCCATGAAATTCGCGAGATAGGACTGGTTTCCCCCGACAATCGCACGGAACGGACCGTCGAACGATCTCCGAACAGTCTGGTCCGCCGAACATCTCGTCGGATCGATTTTGAACCGAACGAACAAGTGAAACCACACCGGATACATGGAATTTTCGTCATTAATTTCCGATTTAGAGTCGATATCGGTGCAAGTAAACTCCCAATGTGGAAGTTCGGCTCGAAATTTAAAATAAATTGTAATTTCTACAAAATATCAAAATATTAATAATTCGGTGAGGGATGGTTTCGTTCGCGTCGCATCGACGACGACAAAATTCTGGCTTTGGGCCTTCGATGGTTGACGAAGATCGCCGAAAAGCATCCTCGGGGAAAGTGGGTCATTGCGGACGTCGAGTTCTCGAGGGCTCGCGTCGCAGCCGCGGGGGCCACAGCCCGTCTAACGAGCGTCGTTTCTCGAATCAGCGAACACGATCCGGCGGCACCGCGAACACCGGCACAGTCGTCCCCCGGATCACTCGTTCGGTCGTGCTCCCGGCGTGTAAGAGTCGGTCGACTCCGCTCCGTCCGGCCGTTCCCATGACGATCAGATCGATGTCTGCTTCCTCGACGAATGCGAGGACTTCCTCGGCGGCGGTCCCCCGACGCAGGTGTTTGTGCACCTCGATTCCCGCGGCCTCCCCCCGCTCGTCCGCGTCGTCGAGTGCCGTTTCGCCCGCCGCTTCCTGTCTCTCAACGACGATGTCCCAGTCGGCGGGACGATCCCGCTCGTCCACGACGTAGAGGGCATGCAGGGTTGCACCGAATCGGTCGGCCAAATCGATCGCACGGTCGACGCCCAAGTTCGACGGAACGCTTCCGTCCGTCGGTGTCAAGATTCGATCGTACTCCATGCGGTCCGTCCGTCCCGGAGGAAGTAAAACTCTTGTGTGAGATTCTCACCCGAACGAATCCGTATCGGATACGCACCCGGATCGCAATCAGTCGTCGCTCGGCACCGCGGAATCTCGAGACTGAGGTGCGGGAAGGGTGTGGGTCGCGTTCACCGACGTGTCGCCATCGGGGACGGCGAGCACGGGTACCGACGCGGATCTTTGAAGCGACTCAGTGACGCTTCGCGGGGAGAGATACCGACGGATCCACGTCTTTTCGGTCTCGCCGGCGACGATGAAATCGATACCGTTGTGGTCGGCGTACAGTTCGATCTCCTCGGCCGGATCGCCGTATCGAAGCCGTTTCGTAACGGAAACAGCCCCGGCAGCGTCGCCGACCCGATCGAGCGCCCTTTCGGCGGAATCTTCCCGTCGTTCGACCGCGAAATCCCAGTGATCGACGGAGGCGT
>CAZLHT010000301.1:0-2527 GCA_964559185.1 uncultured Natronomonas sp. | reverse complement strand
AGCGGTACGCAGACGGTCGTATCGAGCCCGCCGGAGAAGGCGAGCGCGACGCGGTTAGTATCTGACATTGGTACGGGTTGGACGTGTGGGGTTGGTGTCGGTTGGACGTGTGGAATCGACCGTCGACCGGACGGTCATCGTCGAAAGCGGTGCGAACGCGACGTGGAGTGGGATCTATTCGGGCCTGTCGGCCCGTCGTCGCGGTCGCGGGAAAAGAACGAACCCACCGCTGCGGCCTGCCGTACCGATGCGGTGCGTCTGCTTCATGTACTCGATGCTATCCGCAGAGGAGTACTAAACGCTTGCGAAACGCCGCCTCCGTGCGGACGCGTGTCGTGAGGGCCTATCGCTCCCGACCCACGAACAACGTCCCGAGAAGTAACGCCGCGACGCCGATGGCGATCGGTCCGTCCCCGTGCACTCTCGGCGCGGTCGCGACGACCTCGAAGCGATCGCCGAACGCTGTCAACCCCGGCCAACTGGCGACGCCGTCGCCCGTCCGTGCCGGCTGAGGGGAAACGCTCGCAAGTTCGTACCCCTCGGGGGCGACGACGACGAGCTCGCGGTCCAGGGAGTCGTACGTCGAGAACGGCTCCGATAGCACGATCCGGTCGCCCTCGACGGCCGCGAGGTTCTCCCAGCGGAACCGATAGGCGACGATCCCGGTGTCGCCGTCGACCACGGTTTCAACGGTCACCTCGCCGACACGCAACTCGCGGTCGATCCCCTCGCCGGCCTCCCCGGAGACCGACTCCATGCCAGCGCGGAACTGGATGGCCGCCTCCTGTCTGAATTCCTCATTCTCGCGGACGCTCTCGAAGGCCGCCCGTTGTCGGGGGTCGGCGAGATCGACCGCGTCGGTGAAGACGGCGTCGGCGTCGCCGGTCGTATCGAGTTCGATCACGAGTTGACCGTTCGCGGGTTGTTCCACCGCGGCGGTCGTGCCGACGAGAAGTCCCGAAGAGAGGACGACGATACAGAGCAAACCGAGACGACGGTACGACGAAGTCATCATCGGAGGGTGGCGTCGGACTCGCAAAAGCCGACCGATATCGATCCATTCCGAGCGATCCCGAACGAACGGCCGGAGCGTTTTTGCGTCGGCCGCTCGCAGAGATCGATATGTCCACTAGCGGAAATATCGACGTCGAGGACCTGTTGAAGATCTCCTGCTCCTCGTCATCGCCGTCCTCGTCCTCGAAATTGTCGGAGAATTCGTCAGCATTCTGGCGTCGATCGGGCCGGTGGTCGCGCTCGTGATCGTCGTCCTCATCGTGGCGTACTTCCTCGATTATATCTGAACCGTGTACAGCTGCAACGTTCCCGTCCCCGCCGAAGTTTCGCGGCTCGCACGTGGACTCGCCGCCGAGTGCATCGAGGCGACGCCCCGAGATCGACATACCCTCGTCGTAAAGCGGCTGGGTGACGGAGAGCCACGACGGATTACGCGTCGGCTACGACGCGCGCTCGAGGGAACCGCACCGTTCGAGGTGCGAACCGACGGAACCGGCGTGTTTCGAAATCCAACAACCGGGCGCGTGCCCCTTGCATACCTCCTGATAGAATCGCCCGCGCTGTTCGAGATACACGAGCGGCTCTGTTCGGTCTTCGAGCCGATCGAGGGACTGGAGGGTGACGACTACGTTCCACACGTCACGATCGCCCGCGGCGGGGACGCCGACCGACTCGAAGGGACGAAAGCGGACGAGCCGATCACGTGGACGGTCGACTCGCTCATCTTGTGGGCGGCGACCTACGGCGAACCCGAGACGCGGATTTCGTTGCCAATTACAAGCCCGTGACGAGCCGTGGTACACGTGAAGGAACCGTGACTGGTTGTAGTATACGTGAACAAAGCTTAATATTCGGGATAGTGCTATTTCGCAGTGGAGATTCAGACCTCGTGACGAGGAGTCATTCGAACGCGATCGAGGAACCGTTCCATCCGAACGAGGGCAAATCCGGTTGAGTCCGCGTTCTGCTCGTCGACGACGACGACGAGACTTCGTCTCGCTCGCATCGGCACTATTGGAGAGCGAAAGCGAGCGAATCGAAACGACGACCGGCACGAACCCACTGAACGCGGTCGATCGGATCGACGTCGGCGAGGGGGGACTCCTCGAGTCGGTCTCGTTGTCAGCGGATCGAGATCCCCCACGAAACGTCGAAGAGGGAGCGCTCGCGAAGACGCCGCTTCGGCTCCGCGGCTACCCGGCGTCGGATTCGGAGAAGCTGCTTCTCGTGACGGTCTCGCGGGCGATCGAACGGCTCGCCCACGAGTTGTCCGACGGAACGCTACGGGTCGGCTTTCATCGCCTCTCGCATCTCGTCGACGAACCGGGGACGCATCGCGTGTACGAACGGCTGTGCGGGACCGATCTCGACGTCCACACCAACGGTGTCGAAGACACATCGCCGCCAGCGGCGCTCGATCTCGCCGTTCACACCGGAACTTCTCGAATCTCCCGCCGTGGCTGGTTCGTAGTATACGAGCCGACGACGCCTGCCGCGCGGTACGCAGGCCTGT
>CAZLHT010000300.1:0-2536 GCA_964559185.1 uncultured Natronomonas sp. | reverse complement strand
CACGAAAACGACCACGGGCGTCACCACCACCACGCCCATCCCGACGAGGTCTACGGCGTCAGTTCGTTCACCTACCGGCGACGACGACCGTTCCATCCCGAACGATTCGCGACGGTGCTTAGGGAGTTGCCGCCGGAGATCATCAGGGCGAAGGGGACGGTCTGGATCGCGGGCAACGAGCTTCGGATCTCGGTGAGCGTCGCCGGGCCGTCCATCCGGGCGACTGCGCAGGGACCGTGGATAGCCTCGCTCCCCGAGATCGAACGGGAAATGTACCGATCGAACCGCCCTGAGTTGACGTGGCACGAGGAACACGGCGACCGACGGATCGAGTTGGTATTCATCGGAATCGGATACGACCGAACGGAGATCGAGACGGCACTCGATGACGGGCTCGTCGATCCCGAAACGACGCTCGACGCCGACGCGGCGGACGAATCCTTCCCGGACGAGGAGGGCGAAGAGACGATACTCCGGGAGTAGCCGGCTCAGCAGGCGCAGCTACGTCCCGAGGAGCGTTCGAACCGCATCGTCTCGCCGCAGTCGGGACAGGTTGCGTCTTCGTCGGGGGCGGCGTTCAACTCGACATCGCGAACGCGGAGGTCGCAATCGTCACACCAGTACGCACCCTTCGAGCCGTCGTCGGGACGGCCCTTCGGTGACGGCGAGGCGATCGCGTCCTTTACGCTTTCGATAAGTCCCATACTCGGCGTTTCGTCGTCCTCCGTACAATATTTCGGTGGGTGTGCATTTATAACACACATCCGTCGCGGGGGAGAACACCTCCTCGCGGTAGAGCCCGATCAGAGGTCCTCCGCGAGACGGTCGAGTGCCCGGTCCAGTTCGCCGCGGCGCTTCCAGGCGGCGATTCGATCCGCAAACGGTAACCGCATACCGAGTGAGACCCGCGATCGCATCGATACGCGGGAGCCTTCGTTTTCCGACTCGAACGCGAGCCACGTCTCCATCGATTCGAACGGCCCAGCCTCGCCCGCCTGCGTGTAATAGAAACCCCCATCAAACGGTTCGAAACGTAGCGTGAACGCGATGCCGGGGCCGGCAACGGTTACGAGCATGTCTTCGTCCGTCTCTTCCGTGGATTCGACCGAGAAGCTACCCTCGTATTCGACGACCCGTGTAGGGTCAAGCACTGAATCGAGCTCCCGCGGCGTCATCGAAACGAACCGAGAGCGCTCGATCTCTCGCATGAATTACCTTTGATCGAGCGGGTACATAAATCGGGCGTCCGATCGACGACGGGGATCAGAGCAGAAGCGGAAGGGTCAACACGACGAAGATCACGGCGAAGGCGAGAGTGCCGTAATACAGTCGTTCGGCTCGCAGTTCGACCGGCGTCTCCGCCGCCGGGGTCCCATCCCACACCTCCCAGTAGAAGGCCCCCACGGTGACGACGGCCGAAAGCGTTATCGAGACGAGGAGGGCACTCGAGAGCGACAGTCCGAAGGCCTGCCCGTACAGCGGACCGAACGATAAAAGCAACATACAGCCGAGTCCGGTGACGACGATGAACGGGACCGGATCGATCGGTACGCCTCGTCGGTTCGAAAGCCGCATACGGGGAAAATCGGTCGACAGAGAAATAAACCCTCCGTCGGTGTATCGGATATGAACGACGACGATCCGAACGGATTCGGCGAGGGAATATCCTCGTCCCGCGGCGATCCCCGCGTGCTCTTCGTGTTGAACGTTGTCCTGTCCGCCTCCTTCGGGGCGACGATCGTCTGGGGACTGTCGATGCTCGGCGCGGCCGAGTTATCGGCGATCAACGTCGCGACCGCGACGATCGTACTCTTCGCGCTGACGTATCTCGTGACGAACTTCTAAAACAAAGGGTAATTCGGGAGTGGTGAACGCGCTATCGGCCGTACGTAATCCGTTGAACGGCGTCATCGAGGCGACCACCGAGTCGGTCGAACCAGACCGCCGGCGAGATCCGACGGAACTCGTCGCCGTCGACCTCGATTCGTTCGTCGCCGAACGGATCACGCCCTTCGCCGTCGACGGCCGCGTCGACGACCGCCGTCATCGAGCATCGTCCGCAGGCTTCCGTCTTCTTTTCGCTCATACCTCCCCATACGTTGACAACCAATATAAACCCTGTCAGGATCGGAGCAGGTGCTGACGCCGACGCTCGTCCCGGGGGAGGTCGTCGATGGCTATTTGCGAACTGACCGCATACCGTATCGCATGGAGCGACAGTTCGCTGCGTCGATGGCGATTGGCGTTTCGGTCGATCGTCGAATAGAATCGAGCGCCTTCCAGAAAAAACGATGAGCGACGCCGATGAGAACGAAACGCGACGAAACGCGTCGAACGAGAGAGCACACGCGAGCGCGTACAATTACGAGACGGAACTATCGGCGAACGCCGCCGCGGCGGAGCTACCTCAAGAGATTCGAGACGCCGTTCCCGATTGGGAGGACGAGTATCTCGACCGGGTGAGCGATCGGCTCATGTACAACTACGACCTCGAGCGGAACCGAACGATCCGCGGCGAACGCTGGACGATGTACGG
>CAZLHT010000299.1:0-2556 GCA_964559185.1 uncultured Natronomonas sp. | reverse complement strand
ACGGACATCCCCGCGTCGGCCAAGCTTCGGATCGTCGCCCGGTCGTCGGAGGCGGGACCGAGCGTGCAGACGATCTTGACGTTTCGCATACGGACACTCGTTCGAGCGAGAATAAAAACTCGGGGGAGCGTGGTCGATGAACCCCCCTACGCATTGCCGGGGAACGAGGCGACGATCGGAGAGTACTACGACATACTCGGCTGGAGCGAGGGCGGGACGGTCGCCGACGACGCCGTCGACACCGTCGACGCCGTCGCGTCAACCGCGGACGGTCGAGTCCGCACCGCCTGCGCCTCGTTCTCGGACGAATCGGTGAACGAAACCATACCATCGGGTATCGGCTTCGGAATGAGAAACGTGAAAGGGAGATTCCAGCCCACAGGACTCGACTATCGATCCGACGGGATCGACTCGAACTCCGAGGGCGTCCACTCGCCGTCACGGGTGGCCTCGAGGTAGTACCTCACCCCCGGCTGGTGAGCGGCTCCCACGATCAGGTGCACCGGCTCCGTCTCAGGCGCGTGAAAGCGCGCGTACGACGCCATCCGTTCGTTTCGCGCGTGGGTGAACAGTTCGAGTTCGCGATCGTGGCGACGGAGCCACTCCCGCTCCAGCGGCTGCGGCAGGAACGAGCGCTCGTAGTAGTGCTGGAGGTGGACGAGCCGTTCGGGTTCGATCGACGCTCGCCGCGACAACCGAAACGAGGCGAAGTCGGCCATCGTTGCGGCCTCCTCGTGTCCCATGAAGAAACTCGACGCCAGATCGCCGAGCGCGTCGGCGATCCGATCGCCGTAGACGTCCGAACCGGATTCGATCGCGGAGAAGACCTCATCGCGGAATCGGCCAGCCAGCGCCGTGATGTTCGCCGTGATATTTTCCTCGAACGTCCCCTCGATGACGTCGTCGACGTGGCTCTCAATGTCTTCATTGCGGCAGTGATACATCGCCCACAGATAGTCGTCCATCGCGCGAACCTCCGGGAAATCCTCGAAATACATCGACCGGATTCCCTGTTCGCAAAATACAGTTTCACCGTCCTCCAGCCACCCGGTGACGCATTCGTGCAGGAGGGATCGCTCTGGCTCGGTGTCCCGGTGTGTGATACCGTGGACGACGAACGCCCGACCGTCGATGTCGACCACGTCGCCGGGGAGGCCCGACGTACGCTCCGGTTCCCCGAGTTCCTTCGCTCGCAACCGCCGCCAGATGGCCTTCGCCTCGAAGTAGGCGTCGTGTTCGGTATCGGCCCCCACGACCGCCGCGAGTTCCGCGAGAGAATCCGCGGAGCGAATCGACTCGAGGAGGTGTCGCTCCTCGGGGAGTAACGACGACGACGACGACGATGGGTCGAGTTCCTCCGCTGTCACTACGTCGAACTAGGGGAGCCCGATACAAAAACGGCGGTGCCGTTCGAGAATCCGTCGAATGAGGGCCATCGTGGGGATCATTCGTTCACCAGAGCCGCAGCGAGACCCGACGGTCGGGATCTCTCTATCTCTCTCATCTCGCCCCGCGAACGACGTGTCCGTATTTCAGTAGCGCGACGAAGATCGCGCCGCCACACGCGTTTCCGATCGTCGCCAAAACGAGAAACGCGAGATAATCCGCGAACGAGACTTCGGGGGACATGAACAGTCCGAAGAGCACCTCGACGTTCCCCGCGATCGAGTGCGGGAGGTGGAGGATGCCGATCGTGGCGGTGACGATCCAGATGATGATCAATCGACTCGTCGTCCCTTGCGCCGCCGTGATCAACCACGCCAGCAATCCCATCAGCCAGCCCGCGAAAATCCCCGCGACGAACAGCCACGGTAGTTCGTGCGTCACGAGTTTGAGCGCGATCGTTTCGAAAGCCGCCGGCGAGACGACACCGAGCCCCGGCATCAACAGTACCGCGAGTAGCGTAAAGAGGAACCCGCCAACGATATTACCGACGTACACCAACCCCCAGAGACGGGCCAACTGTCGGATCGACGCCTGCCGATCGAGAACGGGGATGACCGCCAACGTGGTATGCTCGGTGAAAAGCTCCGAGCGACCCAAGATTACGAATATGAATCCGATGGAATAGACACTCGCCAACAGCAACTCCGTCGTGAGATCGCCGAAACTACCCGGAGAGAGCGTGAGTATCACCGCCATCATCATCGGGCCGAAGCCGATATCGAGACCCGCAGAGAGACCCGAAAACAACAGACCGAGCCGTTGACGGTTCATCTCGTGGACGCCGCTCTCGATCAGCGAATCGAGGACGTTCCGCGAGTGCTTTTGCTCCATGGTGATCGTCTCCGCCGAGATATGCTCATCCGTGACAGTTAACCCCTTTCACCATATCTCGCCGACGATATTCGATCGTTTCGTTCCCAACCGACAAGCACCGGCCCGGGACGTGGCGGATCGATTCCGATCGGATTTCGCACCCGGACTCGGACTCGAAATCGAACTCTATGCTCTGACGATCAAATGGAGCACGAGGTGGCATCGACCTGCCGATCGCCGTCGCGTTAGAAGACGGAGTCGGCCGTCCCCGCGCCCACGACGCTGAATATCGCGCCG
>CAZLHT010000298.1:0-2580 GCA_964559185.1 uncultured Natronomonas sp. | reverse complement strand
GACGCGGCGCTCGCGGCGTCGATCTTCCACTTCGACGAGTACTCTATCGACGAGATCAAACGGTACCTCGACGAACGAGGCATCCCAATACGGTTCTGATTCGACCGGATATGGGAAAAAAGCCTTCGAATGGGAGTATTCCACGGATAACCCGATCGGTACCGAGAGTGCGACTCGTTCGGATCAGATGGCCGTCTCGAACGCGTCTCGGAAGGCGTCCGTTTTCGCCTTGACGCGTCCGGCACCGGCCTCGAGGGCGTCGAGGGGATCGATACTACCGTCGGTCTTTATGGTCACGATCGGATCCGTCTGTCCGCCCGACTGTTCTGGGTTCATATCGTACGTCGCCGCAGCGACACCGTCGACTTCGAGGAGGGAACCCTTCAACACGTTCAAGAACGTGTGATCTTCTCCCTGAAGCTCGATCGAAAGTTCCGTCTCGAGGTTCTCGATGACGCGTAGGTCCATTATCGAATCATACGCGTATCGACCGTATGAGCGTTACGGAGTGGCGTGACTACCTCCGGAGATGGCCCGGCGTCGATCCGGATACGTTTTGTTTCAGCCGGTCGCCGGTGTGGATATGGAGATCGATCTTTCCGGAAAGACCGCCGTCGTGACCGGTGGCTCGAGGGGAATCGGACGCGCAATATCGCTCGGATTCGCCGAGGCGGGGGCGAACGCCGTTCCCCTCTCGCGAACGGAATCGGACGTCGAAACAGTCGTCGAGGAGCTTCGCGAACGCGGCGTCCGGAGCCGCGTCGAGACGCTCGACGTCACCGATACGGAGGCCGTCGAGGCCTGCTTCGATCGGATCGACGACGATCTTGGTATCGACGTCGTCGTAAACAATGCCGGCATCAATCCTGAAAGCGCGCTCGGCACGCCGAGATCGGTCGGGGACGAGGGATTCGATATGGTAACGGATGTCAATCTGGGCGGTGCGTTCGCCTGCGCACGGGCGGCCGAGTCGGCGCTCGCGGAGAACGGCGGCACGCTCATCAATGTCGCCAGCGTCGGGGGGGTAGTCGGCCTCCCGAGACAGCATCCCTACGTCGCCTCGAAGCATGGACTCGTCGGCTTGACGAAGAGCCTCGCCCTGGATTGGGCCCCGGACGTGCGGGTCAACTGCCTCGTTCCGGCCTACGTCGCGACGGACCTCACCTCGGAGTTGCAGGAAAACGAGGAACTTCGCGAATCCATCGAGCGACGGACGCCGCTCGATCGGTTCGCCGAACCCGAGGAAATCGCCGGTCCCGCGGTGTTCCTCGCAAGCGATCTCGCCTCGTACGCGACCGGTGCGACGTTGGCCGTCGACGGCGGGTGGACGGCCCGATAGAATCGAGAGCATCCGCCCCGTTCTGGACACGCCACGGACGTGGTCTGCCGAACCGCATGACGCTCTCGTCGTTGTTTTGATGCGATAACACCCCGCTCGGGAAAGATTTATTACTTAGTTGTAACACTAAGTTATTATGTCCACTCAGCTACAGCGTGCGCGGAACGGAGAGATAACTCCGGCAATGGATCGAGTCGCCGAACGCGAGAATCGGGATCCGGAATTCGTCCGCGAACAGGTCGCGGCGGGGCAAGCGGTCATTCCGTCCAATCACGCTCACGAGACGCTCGATCCGATGATAATCGGCCGTGAATTCGCGACGAAGGTCAACGCGAACATCGGCAACAGCGAGACGACGAGCGGACCGGACGAAGAGCTCGAGAAACTCCATACCGCAGTCCATTACGGTGCCGACACCGTGATGGATCTCTCGACGGGAAAGAATCTCGATCCGATTCGGGAAGCCAACGTGGATCACTCGCCGATTCCCATCGGAACCGTCCCCATCTACGAGGCGGTCACTCGCGTGGAGTCGGTCATCGACCTCACGCCGGAGTTGCTGCTCGAGGTCGTCGAAAAGCAGGCCGAACAGGGCGTCGATTACATGACCGTCCACGCGGGCGTCCTCGCCGAACACCTCCCGTTGACCGATGGTCGGACGACGGGAATCGTCTCTCGCGGGGGATCGATCCTCGCTCAGTGGATGGAAGAACACGGGGAGCAGAACCCACTTTTTACGCGCTTCGAAGAGCTCTGTGAAATCTTTGCCGAGAACGACGTTACCTTCAGTCTCGGCGACGGACTCCGCCCCGGATCGGTCGCGGACGCCTCTGACGACGCGCAGTTCGCCGAACTGGACACGCTCGGTGAACTCACACGAACCGCGTGGAGTCACGGCGTTCAGGTGATGGTCGAAGTCGGTCCGCTCGTGACCGACGTCGCCCCCGGCTACGACCACATCACGAGCGCCATCGGGGCGACGGAGGCGGCTCGCCACGGCGCCGCGATGCTCTGTTACGTCACTCCGAAAGAACACCTCGGATTACCAGACGCAGATGACGTTCGGGACGGCCTCGCCGCCTACCGGATCGCCGCGCACTCCGCCGACGTTGCGAACGGACTGTCGGGCGCGCGCGACTGGGATGACGCGCTCTCTGCGGCCCGCTACGAGTTCGACTGGCGTCGCCAGTTCGAACTCGCCCTGGACCCCGAGCGCGCCCGCGAGTATCACGATCGGACGC
>CAZLHT010000297.1:0-2586 GCA_964559185.1 uncultured Natronomonas sp. | reverse complement strand
TCGCGTTCTCCGCATCGACAGATACAACGGACCGATACGCCAACGTAAACAGCAATGACGACACCGTTACAGGACGTCACCGTCGTCGAACTCACGCAGATGGTTGCCGGGCCGCACGTCGGGATGCATCTCTCGGATATGGGGGCGGACGTGATCAAAGTCGAGCGGCCGGAGTACGGCGAAATTTCCAGAAACGTCGAGCCAAAAGTCGGCGGCGAGAGTTTCTATTACATGACCGTCAACCGGGGGAAACGGAGCGTGACGCTGAACCTGAAATCGGATCGCGGACGGGAGGCATTCCTCGACATCGCCGCTGACGCCGACGTCGTCCTCGAAAACTACACGCCGGGGACGGTCTCGGCGCTGGGCATCGACAACGAGACGGTCCGCGAGCGCAACCCCGAGGTGATCTACTGTTCGATAAGCGGCTTTGGCCAAACCGGGCCGAAACGCGACGAGTCGGGCGTTGACCTCATCGTCCAGGCCCACACCGGAATCGCCTCGCTCACCCGCGACACTGACGGTCGGCCGCTTCGGATGGGCGTGACGGTTACGGATCTCGCCGGCGCGATGTACGCCCTTTCGGCGATCCTCGCGAGCCTCAGACGCCGCGATAACGGCGACGGCGGCGATTACATCGACGTCTCGCTGACCGACAGCGCCCTCTCGTTTTTGAGCACCCGAGCCGGCTACTCCTTCGCGACCGGCGAGCCGTTCCCCTCGATCGCTCGCTCACACGTCTACTTCGCGCCGGAGGGGATCTTCGAGACCGCCGACGATTACGTCCAGATCTCGACGGTGACCGAAAAACACTGGGAGGACCTCTGCACCGCGCTCGATCGCGAGGAGTTGCTCGATCGTTCGGCGTTCGAGACCGCCGAGGATCGCTGTCGACACGTCGACGAACTGAACGAGACGCTCGAGGAGACGCTCCGCGAACGGTCGACCGAAGAGTGGGTTGCGACATTGAAATCTCACGGCGTTCCCGTCTCGGCGATCAACGACACGAAGTCTGTCTGGGAGGACGACCACACGAGAGCCAGAGAGATGCAGTTCGACGTCGAAACGCAAAGCGGCGAAGCATTCTCGACGATCTCCTACCCGGTGGAACACGACAGCTGGGAGTGGACGAAAGACGGCTACATCGCCCCGCTGGGCGGCGACACAGAAGCCGTGCTCGAATCGGCAGGGTACGACAACGAGGAGATCGAGTCGCTTCGGGACGAGGACGTGATCTGATCCACGACATTTATTAGCGGACCTGCGGAGAACTAAGCGATGCAAATCACGGAGGTCAACACCCATCTGGTCGAATCGGACGCGCCGATCTCGGAGTATGGCGTCAACGGCTGGTTGATCGTCACGATCGAGACCGACACCGGGATACAGGGAATCGGCGAAGGCGGCGCGTGGGCGTACCTCGAGACGGCCGAACGAGCGGTGACGCGGTTCGAGCCGTACCTGATCGGCAAAGATCCCCTCCGACGCGATCATCACCTCCAGTACCTCTCTCGCAGCGCGCACTTTCGCGGCGCCGGCATTTCGAGCGCGTTGAGCGCGGTCGACATCGCGCTGTGGGACATCGCCGGGAAACACTACGACGCGCCGATATACGAGCTAATGGGTGGGAAGTGTCGGGACAAACTGCGCACCTACGCGCACGTCATCGGCGGGACGACAGACGAGGTGGTCGAGAAGTGCCGAGAGTGTAAAGACGAAGGGTTCACCGCGATCGGCCACCTCTCGCCACTGCTCGACGAATCCCGGGGGGAGCGATACTTCGAGACACACGCCGGGATGATCGCCGACGCGACCGACCGCGTCCGGCGATTCAGGGAAGCCGTCGGCGACGAGGTCGATCTGTGCATCGAGATCCACCGCCGACTGGATCCGGCCCAGGCGATCTCGTTCGCGAACGAGATCGAACGGTACCGGCCGATGTTCTACGAGGATCCGGTCCGCCCGGACAACCCCGACGCGATGAAGAAGGTCGCCGACAACACGACGATCCCGATCGCGACCGGCGAGCGCTTTCAGACGCCCGAGGAGTTCAACACGCTGTTGCGACGCGACGCCGTCGACTACGTCCGTCCAGACCTCTGTCTGGTCAACGGGATCACCGGCGGGAAGAAAATCGCCGCGGCGGCCGAGGCGAACTACGTCGACGTGGTGCCGCACGACCCGCTCGGTCCCGTGA
The DNA here is from genome assembly GCA_964559185.1 of uncultured Natronomonas sp. Classification (GTDB taxonomy): domain Archaea; phylum Halobacteriota; class Halobacteria; order Halobacteriales; family Haloarculaceae; genus Natronomonas. Next base: position 389 of record CAZLHT010000297.1, on the reverse strand, counting down.
GCACGGCCGCCTGCATCCAGTTGAGCGCGTCGATCCCGAACTTCGGCCTGCAGGAATACCCCTACCGTCCAGAGAACGAGCAGGCGCCGGGCGAGTCGCTGTTGAAGACGTCCTTCGAGTGGGAGGACGGCTACCTGTTAGTGCCGGACGAACCGGGGCTCGGGATCGAATTCGAAGCCGGCGTCCTGGAAGGCGCGTCCTACGAACAGCCCGATCTCACGACGCGGCTCCACGAGGACGGCTCGGTCGTCGATCAGTAGCGAGCGGGGGCGGTGATCAATACAGTCAACTCGACTGAAGGTTTCACAGAATCCTTCAGAAGAGTTGTTTTCGCGTCTCTATTGGTGAATAAGCCGTTCGAACGCGCCGGCGTACCGAACGTTCATTAT
>CAZLHT010000296.1:0-2591 GCA_964559185.1 uncultured Natronomonas sp. | reverse complement strand
AGCCCGAAGAAGACGAAGACGAAGGGATCGCCGAGCCCCCGATAGCCGTACGGAAGCGGGCCGCCGGTGTAGGTGATCCCGGCAACGACGCTCGCCAGCCCGACGACGAGAATCGGCACGCCGCCGACATAGACGAGGTACGTGCCGACAAGGATCGAGAGCCCAAACGCGACCCACATCGCCCGCTTGATCGATCCCGGATCGATGAGTCCGGCGGCGGTCACCCTGGTGAACCCCTCGCGGTCGTCGGTGTCGGCCCCCCGAACCGCATCGTAGTAGTCGTTGGCGAAGTTCGTTCCGATCTGTAACAGGAGCGCGCCGACGAGCGCGAACGCGGCCGCGATCGGCTCGAAGACGCCCGTTCCGACCGCGAGTCCGGTCCCGACGATCACCGGGGCCGCACCCGCCGGAAGGGTCTGGGGTCGAGCCGCCATAAGCCACGCTTTCCGCCGCGAAACCGCCGCAGTCATTATCGGATGTGCGTGCGGCCGCCGTATAAGTTCGCGGTGTATCGGGTTGAGGATCTGGTCGGGAGCAAACCCTCAGTCAGTTTCGTAGAGATCCGTCGAGAGGTAGCGTTCGCCCGGATCGGGTAACACGACGGCGACCAGCTCGTCCGAACATTCCGCGGCGTATTCGGCCGCGACGGTGAGCGCAGCGCCCGAGGAGATTCCGACTAACAACCCTTCGGTGTGGCCCAGTTTGCGGGCCGTCGCTTTCGCGTCGGCGGCCTCGATCGCTCGAACCTCGTCGACGAGTTCGGTACGGAGGACGTCCGGAAGAAAACCGGGGGCGATACCCTGGATTTCGTGACCGTTCGAACTCTGTTCGGAGACCGTCGGCGACTCGGCCGGTTCGACCGCGACGGCGGTGAACGCCGTCTCCCCCCGGTCCTCCTTGACGTACTCGGCGACGCCGGTGATCGTCCCGCCGGTCCCGACGCCCGCGACGACGGCGTCGAGTTCCCCCTCGGTCGCGCGCCACAGTTCCGGCCCGGTGGTCCGACGGTGGGCTGCCGGGTTCGCTTCGTTTTCGAACTGGCGAGCCAGAACCGCCTCGTCGTTCTCGTCGGTGATCTCCTCGGCTCGTCGGTTGGCTCCTGTCATTCCGTCCTCCGCGGGCGTGAGTTCCAGCGCCGCGCCGAGCGCGCGGAGCATGTCCCGCCGCTCTTCGGACATGGAAGCCGGCATCGTCAGCACGCAGTCGTAGCCTCGAGCCGCAGAGACCGCCGCCAGGCCGATGCCAGTATTGCCGCTCGTGGATTCGACGACGGTCCCGCCCGAACCGAGCGCGCCGGCCCGCTCGGCGGCGTCGATTATCTCGCGAGCGATCCGATCCTTGACCGAGTACGGATTTTGCCCCTCAATTTTTCCGAGAAGGTTGTCGGAAAATGCGTCCAGATGGAGTAGCGGCGTTTTCCCGATCATACCATCGATCGAGGCCACGACGTTCGTGTTCCCCTTTGAATGAAGCGCTTCGGGTGATTTCATGGTCGATAGTACGAAGAACGATCATAAATAGGAATTCCCGAACATCGTCGAGGGTCCGGACACGAACGAAGTGACATACGAGCGAAGGAATACCCGGATCGCAGAGACTTATACCGCCAGCGCCCTATCGGGAGACATGGGTCAACACGTTCTGGTTCCAGTAGACGGATCGTCCGAATCCGAGAAGGCACTCGAGTACGTTCTGGAGGAACTTTCGAATCCGACGGTCACGCTGATCCACGTGGTCAACCCGGTCAGTTCGTTCGGATACGGCGGCGACGACTACTTCGACGCCGAAGCCTATCAAGAACACGTCGAGCGACAGCGCGAAAGCGGCGAGGAACTGCTCGAGACGTATCGCGAGCGCGCGGCCAAATACGGCATCGAAGCCGAGACCGTCCTCAAAACGGGGACGCCCGCCAGGGAAATTCTCGAAACCGCCGACTCGAACGGCGTCAGTCAGATCGTGATGGGCAGCCGAGGGCGGTCGGGCGTCGGGCGGGTGCTGTTCGGCAGCGTCGCCGAGGCGGTCACCCGGCGGGCGTCCGTCCCGGTGACGATCGTCCGGTGAGGAACCGGAGCGGCGACGCGACGAGATCCGTCAGTAGTGCCATTCGAACTCCTCGAACTCCGGTCTCCGTCCCTCATTGAACGCGTCCCTGCCCTCCTTAGCCTCCTCGGTCATGTATCCCAGCCGCGTCGCCTCGCCGGCGAACACCTGCTGACCGACGAGCCCGTCCGAATCCATGTTGAACGCGTACTTGAGCATCCGGATCGCCATCGGCGATTTCGAACAGATCGTCTCGGCCCACTCGTGGGCGACGTCCTCTAGCTCCCCGTGAGCGACCGCCTCGTTCGCCATCCCCATCTCGACAGCCTCCTCGGCGGAGTAGGTCTTTCCGAGGAAGAACACCTCTCGAGCCTTCTTGTGGCCGATCTGGCGGGCGAGGTAGCCCGAACCGAAGCCGGCGTCGAAGGAGGCAACGTCGGGATCGGTCTGGAGGAACTTCGCGTGCTCTTTCGAGGCGAGCGTCATGTCGCAGACGACGTGCAGCGAGTGGCCGCCGCCGACGGCCCAGCCGGGGACGACGGCGACGACGG
>CAZLHT010000295.1:0-2592 GCA_964559185.1 uncultured Natronomonas sp. | reverse complement strand
GCCGTCATCCCGGTGCGTGGATCATCGGCGGATTGTTCCTCCTCATCGGGGGACTCTTCGCGACCGGACAGGTGTGGGATGTCGTTTTTGCGTTCGCCATCGGTAGTCTCGTCGTACCGTTGGGGCTTCTCACGATCGACTACTGGATGCGGTATGGCGGCATCGAGTATCGGATCTCTAAGGACGCGAACGCGATCGTCGCCTACGATCGGCTGTTTCGGACGCGGCTGTGGCGGGTCGAACCGTGGGACGAAAGCGCCTTGCGCGTCGAACGCGATTGGATCGACACGTGGCTCGACACGACGACGGTCGTCATCGAATGTTCCGACCGAGAGCGACGACTGCCGCGGTTGCAGGAAGCGGACTACGTTCTCGACGTGTTCGATCGCTCCCCGACAGGACCGTGACGTCAACTACCCGACACTATCGCGTGCTGAAACGAACACACCTGCAGGCGGCCCCAGCCCACCAACAGCTATTCGTAGCCGGGGGCGTAGGGAAGAACTGTGACCTGTCCATACTTGTCTTACCGCCGATCCGATGGCGATCGATCGTTCGATACCGAGCGTGCCTACTGTGGGGTGATCGAGGAATTCGTCTCGCCGATACGGGCCGACATCTGCAACGATCGCCACGAATTCGACCACGAGCGGGACTGTGAATTCTACCGAGAGGCCGACACGGGATAAAAAAGGCCCGCACCTAGTGGCTGCAGCCACCGAAACACCACCCGAAGTCGGTCGTCTTCCATCCGTCCCGCTTACCGGGGATCGATTCCGAGCAACTCTCGCGCTTCTGAAGGCGTCGCGAGAGACCGATCGAGTTCGTCGGAGATACGGACCGTCCGCTCGACGAGCTGTGCGTTGCTCTCTGCGGGGTCGCCCCGGCGATAGTAGAGGTTGTCCTCCATCCCGACGCGGACGTGTCCGCCCATAACGATTCCCACCGTCGTCAGCGGAAGCTGGTGTGGACCGATCGCGAGCACGTTGAAAATCGCCCCCTCCGGAAGGTTGTTGATCATGTTGATCATGTTCTCGGGCGTCGGCGGCGTGAGCGTCCCCGGTCCGAAAATGAGGTTGATGTAGTACGGCTCCTCGAGCAGTCCCTTGTCGATGAGGCGATAAACCTCGTTGAGGTGGCCATTGTTGAACACCTCCATCTCGGGTTTGATACCCTTCTCCTGCATCTCCGCCGCTAGGGTGTCGATCATGTGCCGGGTATTTTCGGAGGTGATGTGCTGATACCGGTTCATCGGGCCCATATCGAGCGACGCCATTTCGGGGAGCGGATCGGTCCGGATCCCCATCACTCGCCGTTCGAGCGGGAGTCCCGTACCGCCGGTCGTATTCTGGATGATGATGTCATCACATCGCTCGCGGACGTGGTCGTTGATCTCCTGGAGGCGTCCCGCGTCGCGCTCGCCGTGTTCGTCTCTCCCGTGGAGGTGGACGATGGCCGCGCCCAACCGCTCGCACTCCCGGGCCGCCTCGGCGATTTCGTCGGGCTGTTCCGGCAGATTCGGGTTGGCCTCTTTCCCCTGTATCCCGCCGGTCGTCGGGACGGTCAAGATCAGTTTCTCATCCTCGAGGTAGTTCTGGTAACTCATCTATCGCGTTCCAGGCGGGCCATCACAAAAGCGTTAATGAACATCCCTGATAGATTACCGTGTGATGGAGACCATCTCGAACGACCGAACGAAGAGCTCTCGGCCCGCAATCGTCGGCGCCGGAACGATGGGACGAAACATCGCCGTCGCCACTGCGGTCGGCGGTCTGCCGGTGGCGATCTTCGATGTCGACGACGACGCCTTGGCCGACGCAGAGGCGGAGATCGGATCCACCCTCCGAACGCTCGCCGAGCGCGGCGTCACGGACGTCGACGCTTCGACCGTCCACGGACGCATCGCCTACGCGACCGATCTGGAATCGGCCATCGATGAGGCGCCTCTGATCGTCGAGGCTGTGACCGAAGACCGAGCGGTGAAAGCGGCCGTATACGAGGATATCGAGCGATATGCGCCCGTATCGACGACCGTGGCGACGAACACCTCATCGCTTTCGATCACCGAACTCTCGGAGTCCCTCTCGCGGCCAGAACGGTTCTGTGGCATGCACTGGTTTCACCCGGCCCACCTTGTCCCCGTCGTCGAGGTCGTCTACGGCGAACAGACCGACGACGGGGCGATCGACACCGCGACTGCGTTTCTGGAATCGATCGAGAAAGACCCCGTGATCGTCGAACGTGACGTGCCGGGATTCATCGCCAACCGAATCCAGTCGGCGATGGCCCGCGAGGTGTGGGCGCTGCTCGAGGCGGGGGTCGCGAGCGCCGAGGACATCGACCGGGCGATCAAGGGGACATTCGGATTCCGGCTTCCAACGCTCGGCGTTCTCGAGAAGACCGATCACGCCGGCCTCGACGTCCACCATAAGGTCCTCTCGGAGTTACTGGGGGAGATCGATCGGCGATCCGAGCCACCCGACGTGCTCTCGGATCTCGTCGAGGAGGGCCGACTCGGAGTGAAAGCCGACCGGGGCGTCTTCGACTGGTCGGAGACGGACCGTGAGCGAGTGATTGCCGACCGTGACCAGC
>CAZLHT010000294.1:0-2598 GCA_964559185.1 uncultured Natronomonas sp. | reverse complement strand
AGCGTCACTCGATCGAGGAGAAACCGTCGTCCGTCGCGTCCGAGGACGCCCTTGCCGCGACCGGGAGTCGGCAGCCACAGCCGGTGGATCGGGTTGATCGATTCGGGTCGGACCGACCCGGGCGAGGCAGCGGCGATCTTCTTCGCGTCCTTTCCGTAGAGTCGCCCCGTCTCGACCGCTCGCCGGTAGTCGTCCTGATCGTACCAGTAGCCGTTTCCCGCCCTCGGTTTGTAGCCGCGCACGCCGGTCCGCGTCACGAGCCCGACGGTGAACGTCGTCTTGCCGGCGTCGACCTCGACGCCACCGGCGACAAGCAGCTTCATCGCAGTCCGTAATATCCCGGCTCGTCGTCGGCACCCGGTTCGGCGAAGACGAACGAGTCGCTGTGGTCGAGCATCCACGGGATCGCCCAATCTAGGAGTATGTCCTCGGTCGCGGGGTCGAGTTCAGTCTCTGGATCGACACCCTGGAGCAGTCGGGCGATCTCGTAGACGGTGTACAGGTAATTCTCCTCGATCACCTCGTCCGGATCCCGAAATTCGAACTCCCGAAGATCGTCGAACGAATCGCGCGGTCTGGGCATATCGCCCGGTAGGCGGCGTCTCGGCTAAAAGCGTGACGGCTTCCGACGAGCGGTGCCATCCAAGAGAGTGGGTCGACTCGTTAGACCAACGCCTCGCGGAGTTTCTCGACGGGATGGGCAGGACGCTCGCCCTCGAAGTCCTCGTCGGCCAGTTGGGATCGACACGACGCGCCGGGAGCGACGACCGTTCCGCCGCTTTCATCGACCTGTTCGTGGAGGATCGACCCGATCGCCATCGAGAGTTCGTAGTGTTCGGCCTCGTAGCCGAACGACCCCGCCATTCCGCAGCACGACGAATCGAGCGCGTCGACCTCGTAGCCGGCCGAAGAAAGCGCCGCGGCTGCGTGGTGGTCGCGGTTCAGCGCCTTTTGATTGCAGTGGCCGTGGTACGTCAACCGCTCCTTGGCGGCGTCGTATTCGACGTTCTCGGCGATCGCGTAAGTGTCGAGATACTCGCAGACGCCGTACGCCGAGACGCCGAGATCTGCCACTCGATCGTCGTCGAGGAGATCGAGGTACTCGTCTTGGAACATCACGGCGTCGGAGGGTTCGACGAAGAGCACAGACCAGCCATTCTCGACGTACGGCCAGAGTGCGTCGAGATTCGTTTTCGCCTGCGCTTCGGCCTCGTCGAGCAGTCCCATCGAGAAGGCCGCCCGTCCGCTGGGGGCGATTGTGTCGGTGTTCGGGATTCGTACGTGGACGTTCGCTGCCTCGAGCACCTCGACGGCGGCTTTTCCTGCCTCCGGGTAGTTGTAGTTCGTGTAGGTGTCCGGAAAGAGCAGGACGCGACCGTCGGCCTCGAATTCTGCAACCTGCGGCCCTCGGGATTCGAACCAATCGACGAGCGTTTCGCTCGCGAATTTCGGCAGGTCGCGTTCGGGAGCGATTCCCAGAACCTTCCCCGCGAGCAATCCCGAGCCGGGAAGCATTTGGGCCCAGTTTGAGACCGGCGCGAGTGCGCTGCCGACGGCGTTGACGCGGTCGACGTTGCCGAAAAGCTTCGTCCGGAGGCTGGTCCCCTTCTCCTCGTGGTAGTTGTATTTGACCTCGGCTTTTAGCTTCGCGAAATCGACGCCCGTCGGACAGTCGGATTTACAGCCCTTGCAACCGACGCAGAGGTCGAGAACCTCGGTCTGGAACCGCTCGGAGTAGATTTCGTCCTCGGGGAGTTCGCCGCTGATGGCAGCTCGGAGGGTGTTCGCCCGCCCGCGGGTCGCCTGAATCTCCTCTCGGGAAGCCCGAAAGGTCGGACACATAGTGTTCTCGCCGGTCTGTCTGCAGGTCCCGCAGCCGTTACAGAGTTCGACGAGGTGCGAAAAGCCGCCCTCCGCGGAGAAATCGAGCTTCGTCTGCGGCTCGATCGACTGGTACTCCGGCCCGTACCGGAGATGTTCTCGCATGTCTGCCCCGACGCCGCGGTCGCTCTCGGGGCCGATGTCGTCTGGCCCGTCGCGGTAGACGACGTTGCCGGGGTGGAAGTCCCAGGCGGGATCGAAAGCCGTCTTGACCTCCTTAAAGGCGTTCCAGAGGTCCTCGCCGTACATCTTCGGGTTGAACTCGGTACGAGCCATCCCGTCGCCGTGCTCGCCCGAAAATGCCCCGTGGTGTTTCAACACGAGATCGGTCACGTCGTCGGTGATCGAGTGCATCGTCTCGACCCCGTCCTCGTCTTTGAGATTCAGGATCGGCCGAATATGAAGTGTTCCGCTACCGGCGTGCGCGAAGTACGCGGCGGAGGTTCCGTGATCGTCGAGCACTTCTTCGAACTCCGTGACGTATTCGGCGAGTTCTTCGGGTGGCACCGTCGCGTCCTCGATGAACGGGTACGGCTTCGGATCACCCTCGAGGCTCATCAACAGCGGGATCGCGGCCTTCCTGAGCGACCACAGATCCTTTTGAGCCGAATCGGAGTAGGCCTCGATCGCATCGAACGCGTCGCCCACTTCGACGAAGTGGGCGTTCGTCGTCTCGATCGCCGCCTCGAAGTCGCCGTGCAACTCCGAGTCGTACTC
>CAZLHT010000293.1:0-2600 GCA_964559185.1 uncultured Natronomonas sp. | reverse complement strand
GAAAACCGCTCGTCGACACCTGCGGGACCGGCGGCGACGGCCACGACACGATCAACGTCTCGACGACGAGCGCGTTCGTCGTCGCCGGGGCCGACGTTCCGGTCGCGAAACACGGCAACTACTCGGTGTCGTCGTCGTCGGGCAGTGCGGATGTCCTCGAGGAACTCGGCGTCACGATCGACGCCGAACCGCCGGCCGTCGAGCGTTGCATCGAGACGACCGGGATGGGGTTCATGCTCGCACCGGTGTTCCACCCCGCAATGAAGGCGGTCATCGGCCCTCGGAAGGAACTCGGCATGCGGACCATCTTCAACGTCCTCGGGCCGCTGACGAATCCCGCCGGCGCGGATGCACAGGTCGTCGGCGTCTACGATCCCGATCTAGTCCCCGTCCTGGCGGACGCGCTGGCGCAGATGACCGTCGAACGCGCGCTCGTCGTCCACGGCGAAGGGTTGGACGAGATCGGCGTCCACGGCGAATCCACGGTCGCGGAGATCGACGGAAATACCGTGGAGACCTACGCGATTTCCCCCGGGAATCTCGGACTCGAGCGGTACGAACTCGGAGACGTCGCCGGCGGTTCGCCGACGGATAACGCGGCAGACATGCGTGGTATTCTCGACGGTTCGATCGAGGGTGCGAAACGCGATATCATCCTCGCCAACGCCGGAGCGGCGATCTACGTCGCCGGCGCCGCCGACACGCTCGAAGCCGGCGTGGATGCGGCGCGCGAGTCGATCGATTCGGGAGCGGCGGCGTCGCAGTTGACGTCCCTCCGCGAGTTCGAGCCATGACGCGGGTGAAGGTCTGCGGTATCACTCGCCGCGCCGATCTCGAACTCGCCGTCGAGGTCGGGACGGATGCCGTCGGCTTCGTCGTCGACGTCGACGTTGTAACGCCCCGCGAGATCGATCCCGACCTCGCAGCGGAACTCGTCGGTGCGACGCCACCCTTCGTCAGCACCGTTCTCGTGACGATGCCCGACGACATCGAATCGACCGTCGAGTTGGCCGCTCGAATTCAGCCGGACGTTGTCCAGATACACGGCGATTCGACGCCCGACGGTCTCGAGTACCTCTCGACGAAGGTGCGGGGGGACGTGATCAGAGCCGTCTCCCCAGATGGGGCCCCCAACTACGAGACGGTCGCCGACGCGCTGCTCGTCGATTCGCTTGACGAGACGGGTGCCGGAGGCACGGGGACGACGCACGATTGGGATCGCACCGGCGAACTCGTCGATTCGCTGGACGCTCCCGTCGTGCTGGCCGGCGGGTTGACCCCAGAGAACGTCTCCGAAGCGGTCGAAACCGTGCGTCCGTTCGCGGTCGACGTCGCGAGCGGTGTCGAGTCGGGGCCGGGACGAAAAGACCCCGAAGCGGTCGCGTCGTTCGTCCGTCGCGCGGGGGATCCGTCGTGATCTCGCGTTCGTCGTTCGTCGCCCTCCTCGAGGATCGCCCTGCGGTGATTCGCGCCGTCGCCGAACTCGACGTCGAGACGGAACCGCTCGAGGCGTACGCCGCCCTGACCGGCCGGACGACCGATCGGGAGCCGGCCGATCACACGTTCCTTCTAGAGAGTGCGGGGAAGGTCGCTTCGAGCGATCCCGACGGCGCGTTCAGCGCCGGAAGTGACGTTGACCGACACGCCCGCTACTCCTTCGTCGGATACGATCCCGCCGCCGTGATCACCGTCGACGGCGATTCCGAGGCGGCGGTCGACGTCGCCGACGATCGATACGAGGGGCTCTTTGACCCGAACGGGGGGGATACGGTCGCGACGCTACGCGAAGCTCTTCCTGACGTGCCGCTGCTGAATTTCCCGGACACGGATCGCCAACAGCTCCAAGGTGGACTCGTCGGATTTTTGGCATACGACGCGGTGTACGATCTCTGGCTCGAGGAGGTCGGGATCGACCGACCCGATTCGCGATTCCCGAACGCCCAGTTCGTGTTAACCACGAAGACGCTCGTCTTCGACGACGCCGCTGAAACCGTCTCGCTCGTGTTTACGCCGCTCGTTCGCCCGAAGGATGACCCCGGGGTGATCTACGAAACGATAGAAGACGAGATCGAGCGAGTCGAATCGTTGCTGGCAGACGCGGGTTCGCTCCGGACCGGCGGCTTCCACCGGCGCGCCGAGCGCGCCGGACCGAGAGGGGAGTACGAGGACGCCGTCAGGCAGGCCAAAGAGCACGTCCTCGACGGCGACATCTATCAGGGCGTCGTCTCCCGAACGCGCGAACTCGACGGCGATGTCGATCCGCTCGGCCTCTACGCGGCGCTGCGACGGATCAATCCCTCGCCGTACATGTACGTTCTCGATTACGACGATCTCGTCGTGATCGGCGCCTCTCCGGAGACGCTTGTCTCCGTTCGCGGCCGGAAAGTGATGAGCAATCCGATCGCGGGAACGTGCGCTCGCGGGAACAGCCCGGTCGAGGACCGGCGGTTGGCTGGCGAAATGCTGGCGGACGGCAAGGAGCGGGCCGAACACACGATGTTGGTCGATTTGGCCCGAAACGATGTTCGCCGCGTCAGCGACGCCGGAAGCGTCCGCGTCGAGGAGTTCATGAACGTCCTGAAGTACAGTCACGTCCAGCA
>CAZLHT010000292.1:0-2619 GCA_964559185.1 uncultured Natronomonas sp. | reverse complement strand
GGTCGACCGCAAATTTAAGATCGTCGCGCGTGTCGAATTGGGGTACGTATGGATCAAGTGTCACTCGGAAACACGGGACTTACGGTGAGCGAACTCTCTCTCGGAACGTGGCGGTTCGGCCGCAGGCTGGTCGACGGGACGGAGCGCTACGACGAGGAGGGGATCGTCGAGACCGACGAGGAGCGCGCCTACGAGCTTCTCGACGCCTACGCCGATGCCGGGGGGAACTTCATCGACACCGCCGACAAGTACGGCGACGGGCGGGCCGAGCGGTGGATCGGCAACTGGCTCGAAGACCGGGACCGCCGTGACTGCGTCATCGCGACGAAGATCCACCGCCCTCGACGGGCGAACGATCCAAACGCCCAGGGACTGAACCGTCGACACCTCCGCAATCAGATCGACAGGTGTCTCGACCGGCTCGGGACGGAGTACGTCGACCTCTTGTACTGCCACCGGTGGGACGATAACACGCCCGTCGAGGAGTTCATGCGCACCCTGAACGGGCTCGTAGAGTCCGGCAAGGTGAACTATCTGGGTATCTCATCCGGAAAGCCCGACGCGTGGAAGATCGTCAAGGCGAATGAGATCGCCCGCCGTGAGGGCTACGAACCCTTCACCGTGACCCAACCCCGCTACAGCCTCGTCGACCGCGCGATCGACGTCGACTACCTACCGATGTGTCGCGACTACCGACTCGGCGCAGTGACGTGGAGTCCGCTCGCGTGGGGATTCCTGACCGGAAAGTATCGGCGCGGCGACGCGGGCCACGAAGATTCGACCGCCGCCGAGGACAGCCGGTTCGCGGAGCGCTACCTGACCGACGAGAACTTCGACACCCTCGACGTACTTCTCGAGGTCGCCGATGAAGTCGACGCGACGCCGGCCCAGGTCGCCCTCGCGTGGCAGTTGCACCACCCCGACATCACGGCACCGATCGTCGGGGCCAGCACGGTCGAACAGCTGACGGAGAACCTCGCCAGCGCCGACGTCTCGCTGTCCGACGAGCAATTCGAGCGCCTTTCGTCCGCCAAGTCCGTCACATTGGGGTAGCGTCTCGCTTCGAACGCGACCCCGGTGAGATCCGGAGACGCCACCGGTTCGATTTCGGCGTCGAGGACGACGCACCGGGCGACGTCACGCTTTTGTACGGCTAGAGGAAACCCAGCGCCGATGGCGCTTCTGACGACGTTCCTCGCGGGTACCGTATTCGGGCTCGCACTCGCCGCCCCGCCCGGACCGATGAACGCGATCATCGCTGAAGAGGCCGTTCTCAGGGGATGGCGGGCGGGATTCAAGGCCGGACTTGGTGCGATGACGGCCGACGTCCTCTTTTTTTTCCTGTCGCTCGCCGGGGTCGTCGCCTTCGTACGGCGACTCCCGACGCTGCAGGAGGCGATGTTCCTCGTGGGCGGATTGTTGATGCTGTATTTCGCCTTCGGCGCGGCCAAAGGAGCCGGAGGGCAGTTTCGGAGCACCTCGATTCCCGAGAGCCGCGGCTTCTCGAAAGCGTTCGTCCTCTCGTTGAGCAATCCCTATCAGATCCTCTTTTGGCTCACAATCGGGGTCAGCCTCCTGACGCCGGGGGAAATCGACGTGCTGTCGCATGCGAGCGATGCACTCTCGGGGGTCGTCGTCGTCGAGACCGGGCATCCCGCGCTCGTCGTCGGTTTGTTCGGTGGTATCGTCTGCTGGATCGTCGGATTTCCGGCCGCCCTCTCGGTCGCCGAATCGAAAACGGAAACGCTCGCGCCCGTCGTCGCCTACGGAAGCGCGATCGTGTTGGCCGGATTCGGCGCGTACTTTCTCGTCGACGCGTTGCTACGATAGGTCGGAATCGGCCGGATCGATCGAGTCCATCCCGACCACTTCGTCCTCGAGCCATTCTTTGAACCAGCGGACGCGTTTGAGTCGCTGGTGGGCGATACTCTCGGCGGTCTCCGAACGAACGCGTGCGACGGCGTCCTCGCCGCGTTCGAGAACCCGACCGACCAACTCGTTTGCGTCCATGTGGGTTCGGGATTCATAGCCCATTCGGAGGAGCATCAGCGTCGTCCCGTTCGCGCCGACCTTGTCCAGCAGGTCGGCCTCCATGAGACAGCGCGCCTCGAGGGGTACGTCCTCGAGATCCCCCTCGTAGGAGTGATCCGAGACGGCGCTGCAAACCTGCTCGACGAACGAGTCGGGATAGTCGGTTCGCGAGCGGAGGTACTCGCGTGCGATCCGGGCGCCCGCCTCCGCGTGGACATCCTGATCGGCCTCAAGTTTCGCGATATCGTGAAAGAGCGCAGCGACACGCGTCACGTCGACGTTCGCCCCCTCCTTCGCCGCAATTTCGGCGGCGAGTTCGGTCACGTTGAGGATGTGGTTGTACCGGTACTCCGCCGAGTGCCAGGGATACCACCGCATGCGACCGCCCTCGGTTTCGTTTTCGACGCTAGCGGCGAGATAATCGTGGACGAATCGCTTCATCTCCTCGAAATCCCGCTCGGAAACGGGCGACTCCCTTATTTCGACGCCCATGAATCCCCCTCCTGAATTCGAAAAACGCATGCGGTATCCATCTTGATCCTAAAAAGGTCGGTTCGACCCTTTAGGTTTACGACACCGTCGTCTCGT
>CAZLHT010000291.1:0-2636 GCA_964559185.1 uncultured Natronomonas sp. | reverse complement strand
GTCGCGATGGGGCAAAAACCGACCGATGTACGCGTTTCGCCCCCCAGATCGACTTCTCGGTTTGCCAGCGAAATGAAATCCGTTAAGAGGGCCCCGAAAGAAGGCGGGATATGAACCCTATTCTGCAGGCCTTCGAGGACAGTCCGTTTATCATCGACGCGTCCGGCTGGGTGATTCTACTCGCGAGTCTCGTGATCACTGTCGGTTGGCTCTGGTATCTCTACCGGTAACGCCGCCTCCTCACAGTGCCTCCGCAGCCAAGCGAGCGCCGACTCGATCGCCGCTTCATCCGTGCTTTCGACCTTTATCCGGACGTTCTCGCCAGGATAGCTACCGACCTTGACGCCGAATCGCTCCTGTAGCTCCTGAAGTCGATCGATCAACGCGCTCTCGGGTTCGTCCACGACGAGTTCGCCCGCATATCGTTTCTCCCCGTCGAACGCCGACTCAACCGCTTCGAACATCGCGCGCATCTCCGTCGGAACGCCCGGAAAAACGTAGACGTTCTCGACGATGCAGCCCGGGGCAACACCTTCCGTGTTGTGGAGCGGTCGGGCGTTTGCCGGGAGATTTGCGGTCCCGTCCGCGAGATCGCCGTGCGTATAACCGCCCGATTCGGTGAGCCACTCGAGGGCGATCTCGTTGGGTTCGAGCGGTTTCCCGACGGCGGCAGCGACGCCCTCCATCGTCTTGTCGTCGTGGGTCGGCCCGATACCGCCGGTGACGATGACCGCATCGTATTCGGCCGCGTATTCGTTGACGACGCGGGCGATGTCGGCGATTCGATCGGGGACCACGGTGACGCGTTCGACGTCAACCCCGCGTTCGCCGAGTCGTTCGCCGAGCCACGCGGCGTTCGTATTGACGGTATCGCCGGAGAGGAGTTCGTCGCCGACGGAGACCAGCGCAACGTTCATACTATCGCTACGGGGGGCACTCGAATAAAAACGTGGCAACGAGCGTCCGGTCCCACTCGCGCGAGTTCACTCTCGACGCTATCGCATTCCCGGTGGTGGCCCCTCATCGTCCCTGTAATCGATTTCGAATCCTTCTTCTTCACGGCGTTTTTCTGCCCGTTTGATCTGTCGGTAATAGTGTAGGGACCCTGCCACGCCCACGATGCCGGCTATGAGAGTGAGGCCGCCGAACAGCCAGAGATCCCGATCGAGGTACCACCGGACGACGATGAGCGACGTTTCGACCGAATCCCATTGCAGATAGACCCGATTGTCGATCACTCGCCGATCGTCGTTGGGCGGCTGGACGCGTGAAAGAAGCGGAAGGGACGCGTCGGTGTTCGGCGGCAGCGCGACCCCGTAGCTCCCGTGAACCGGCGTGTATATCGCGATGTCCTTGCCATTCTTCGGCGTCTGAAAGGCGAGTTGGCCTTCCTCGGCAGGAAGGTGGACGACCGTTCGGCGGCGCGTGTTGTCGACGGAGAGCGAGTCCGTCGCCTCTTCGGTTCCGTCTTCGAAAACCCGAACGGCCTCACCATCGACGTACTTGACCACCGTTCCGTTTGCGTGTCGGAACTGCAACGCGGAAATTTCCAGCGGCTGTTCGACGGTGAGCGCATTCGTTTGCCAGAGTTGGATCGTTCCGTTATCGCCTGTCACCTTCGCCGAGACGTTGTAGACGGCGGCGTAGTTGTTTCGGTTGATCGTAATAAACGCGTCGTGCCCGGTGTCGAACTCGTAGGTCGCCTCCGCTGAAAGTGCGTCCGGATCGTCGATGTCCGTCCCGAATATCGTCGTACAACCGGCGAGTCCGAGAACGAGTCCGAGCGCTAGCGCGGCGAGCAAGCGACGATTCATCGTTATGGGACGACTGCGAGCAACTCGGATTTTAGATGGGGACCGATATCGGCGATCAGCCCGGGAGCGTCGGTGTCCTCGCGGCAGACGATGCTTCCCTCTAGCAGGCCGAGTCGCTCGACGGTGACGATATCGTCGGCGTGGCCCGACCGGTTGACCGTCGCACGAAGTTGCGCTCGTGTCGCGCTGTTGGCATTGACCCGGCTCGTCCCCCGGGTCCATCCGAATAGGCGATCCTGTTCTACATCGGCGAGGCGGTTCGGTTCGCCCTCTTCGCCTTCGACGAACCGGATCGGGAAGTGCTGAACGAGTCCGAAGCGGGTACGGATCTGCGCGGGCGTCCCTTGGCCGAGTCCGAATCGGTCGCCTCGAACGCGGACCGGTTCGCCGGCATCGAGGATGAATCCGTCGTCATCCCACGATTCGAGCGTTCCCACGTGCGTCTCTCCGGGCGTCCGGTGTGGCGTGATCGCGCCCCACGCTTCGGCGAGGAGGTTCCTAGCGGCTGGGGCATCCTCGCCGGTGATCGTCACCGAGGGGAACCCGTCGTCGCGGAGTCCGACGGTAAACACGATGTCGAGGTCGCCAAGGTCGTTCTCGACGAGCGATTCGAGCGAATCCATCGCTCGGCGACGGCTCTCGCCGGTTACGTAAACTTTGGTTGCTAGAACGACCATCAGGCGTCCGTGGCCTCGATTTCAGCCTGAACGTTCAGTTCTTCGCGAAGTTCTTCGATCCGTCTCTCCATCGCCTCAACGAGTCGGTCGTTATCCATCGCCTCCAGTTGTCCGCCACACTGGGGACACTCGAAGCCGAACTCCA
>CAZLHT010000290.1:0-2651 GCA_964559185.1 uncultured Natronomonas sp. | reverse complement strand
GGGGCGCGGTCGAGCAGGTCATTCCGCCCGAGCGGGTCGAACGCGTCGCCGAAATCCCCGAAGACGGGGGAGCCGACGGTCGATTCGAGACCTCCGAGGTCGGCCACGGGACGACCCCCGCGGAGATACCCGACGTGCTCGCGTGGCTCGAACCGTCATACTGAGACGGCCTCGAACCGGGTGGATTTATCGGCTCTCGGCGTTCACAAACGGATATGGAACCAGATCCGGATCCGTCCCGTTTCCGCGATCTGATGCTCGGCTCGGAACCGGGATTCGAAGAGGTGCTCCGCTGTGTGTTCGGCGTGCAACAGCACGAGGCTCGTCTCTATCTGGAACTGCTAGACGCCCGGGATAGCACCGTCGCCGAACTCGCGGACGCGGTCGATCGCGACCGGAGCAACGTAAACCGCGGGTTGACGACGCTGTTGGAGAGGGGTCTCGTCGACCGTCGTCGTCGACTCCTCGACAGCGGCGGCCACGTGTATCAGTACCGTGCGACGCCCCCAGCGGAAGCCCGTGAACTGATGCATGAGACGCTCGATGAGTGGACCGCCTACGTTCACGAGAAGATCGATCAGTTTCCCTGAACCGTTCATCTATCGCTCGGGCCATCGCTCGCCGGAAAATATAGCCCCGGGCGGATTCGAACCGCCGTCAACGGCTCCAAAGGCCGCTATGATTGGCCGCTACACCACGGGGCTGTATCGATCGATAGGCCCCTTCGGCACAATAGAGTTACCCTTTACTCACGCCGTTCGCCGACCCTAGTCCGCGGGTTCGGTCGACACTTCGAGCTCCAACAGTTCGCAGGCGTCCGTTTCGGCGTCGAAACAGTCGGGACAGCAGTCCCGTCGATCGATGATCGTATCGAGACGTTCGGCGACCGTTTCGTCGATGACGCTTTCGAGTTGGCGTGCTTCGGTCCGGAAGTCCTCGACTTCGAGGACTTCCCACAGAAATCGCTCGATGATGCAGTACGTCTGGAGGGCGTCGCGAGCCTGGCCGATCCCTTTGTCGGTCAGCGAGACGCCCTTGTATTTCTCGTGGTCGACGAGCTCCCGATCTTCGAGTTTGCCGATCATCTCGTTGGCGCTCGCGGGACTGACGCCGAGTCGTTCGGCGATCGCTCCGGTCGAGGCCGGACCGTCGGCTTGCTCCTGGACGAGGTAGATAGTTTTGAGATACGTTGCCTGCGTGTTCATCGTCGTCGCTCCATGAGTTCGGTTACCTCCTCGACGCCGCCGCGCTCTTCGGCTCGAATCTCTTCGAGAATCGTGAGGAGCCGACCGCGATCGATCGTAAATTCGATGTTCGATCCCTCTATCGCTCCGATCAGGTCGTCGTAGAATTTGTACGCGGTCTCTTCGTTACACAGCTGATCGTACAGTACGCCGTCGAAGTCGGTGTCGGATTCGTACCGCGCGGCGACGAGCGTTTCGATCTCCTCGTAGGCGATTGGATCCGCGTCGAGTTCGTCGACGAGCGCTTCGAGCCGCCGCCGGTGTTCGCCGGATTCCTCGGCGGCTTCTTCGAGTAACTCGACGATTTCGGCGTCAAGTTCGTCGTCGCCGAGCGTCTCGTAATGTTTGTGTGCGCGGGCTTCGACGACCTCCTCGAGCACCATCCCGATCTGCAGCAATCGTGCCAGTTGGTGATCCGACGCGACGGGTTGTGTGAGACTCACGTCAGAGGTCCCTCCATACGGCCATACGGCTCTTTCGGGGACCCACGGGTATAAGCGTACTCGTCGGACGAAACGGCGAAGAAGACGAACTCAGACGGGTTGAGGGTCAGGTCCGCGACTGCAGGCGATCCTGAATGCGACCCTTCAGATCCTCTCGAAGCTCCTCGACCTCGATTTCCTCGAAAACCGGGACGTAAAATCCCTCGACGAGCATGTTCCGCGCGACCCGTTCGCCGAGCCCGCGGGACGTCATGTAGAACATGTCCGTCTCCGAGACCTGTCCGACGGTTGCGCTGTGGGACGCCTCGGTGTCGTGGTTGTTGATGATGAGCTTCGGCGAGGCGTCGGCCTCGCTCTCGTCGGAGAGCATGAGCGTGTTCTCCCGCTGGTAGGAGCTCGTATCCCACGCTTGCGCGCCGACGTGTTGGACGCCCTCGTACACCGAACGGGCCACGTCGTCGATGACGCCACGCGTGACGAGATCCGCCGTCGTGTGTTCGGCGTTGTGCCACACCCGCGCGTCGATGTCGAAGTGCTGGTCGTTGTGGCCGTAGAACGCGCCGACGATCTTCGACTCCGAGGAGTCGCCGTTGAGGTGGCTCTCGATCGAGGCTTTGCTCAGGTGGGAGCCGACGTTGCACTCGATCCAGCTGGCTGTCGCGTAGGTGTCGATGTCGGCCTCCCGCAGCGAATACGCGTAGGTCGTCTCGTCGAGATCCTGCAGATTTCCGAACTGGACGTAACTGTTCTCAGCCGCGACGATCTCGGTGATCCCGCTGTAGTAGCGGTTGCCGCCGACTGCGGCGGCGTCCGCTTGGGGGCTCTGCCCGCTCGGACGGCCCGAGGAGCTACCCTCCTCGGTGTCGCCGCCTTCGTTTCGTTGCGCCGTCGGTGCAACGCTCTCTTCGCCCGTCTCCTGTCGTTCGAGGATCGTCACCGACGACGACTCCTCCGCGACGACGAG
>CAZLHT010000289.1:0-2670 GCA_964559185.1 uncultured Natronomonas sp. | reverse complement strand
GAGTTCGTCCTTGCCGTCGTAGTGGTGATAGACGAGCGAGACGCTCTTGTCGAATTCCTGGCCGATGCGCTCGACGGTCAGGTCGGCGTAGCCGTGCGTACAGAGCGCTCGATAGGCCGCCGCGAGGATCTCTTCTCGAGTCGTTTCGGGCGCTTCAAAGACGTCCATCGACGCCTCCCGCGTGTGAATCTTCGGGAGCTACGGCGGGTACCGACTGGTGGAGATCGGCGAATCGGAGGGACCGAGGCGACGGGATCGACGGTTCGGGCATACCCCCCCTGGGCGACGAGTCGGGTTAACCGTTTTGAATAAACATTCAATCAAAAAGACTATACCCGTCCCGTCTGATGATTATCCTATGAATTGGTGCGGTTACCCCGCTGACGCGTCGGTTCCCTCCCCCCTCATGCGGGCGGATCGATCTGCCTCCACGGTATGGACCGCCGAACGGTTCGCCGCGGCCTGGGCGCGGTAGGTGGCCGCGGTGACGACAGTCCGAACCCACCAAATCGTCCTTCTTGCGGTCTTTTTCGCCGTCGCAACGCTCCTCGGCAGTATCATGCTCTTCGCCGGACCGGCCGCCGGACAGACGAATGCGGGCGAACCGGAACTGAGCGTGTATCTGCCGAACGGCGAAGTCGCCCCCGGAATCGAAACGACGTTCGACGTTCGCCTGCAGAACGATGCCCACGTCCGGTCCGGAAGCGGAACGCAGGCGATCACGACGGCCCGGGCGGTCAGCGTGGAGATCACCGACGGAGGACCGTTCGACGTTCGAACCGAGGAGACGCCCGTCGGCCAGATCGCCGACGGCGCGGTGCAGAGCGTCGAGTTCGACGTGACCGTCCCCGAGGACGTCGAACCCGGCACCTACGACGTGGACGTCAGGGTCAGGTACTCGGTGACGAACCGCGAGAGCGCGAGCGGCGACCAGCGCCTCGGCCGGAGTGCCCGCGAGACATTCGAGGTGAGAGTCACCGACGACGCGATCTTCGCGATCGGGAACGCGACGACCGACGCCCAGCCCGGCACGACCGGCGAGGCCGAAGTCGAACTCGAAAACGTCGGCTCGGAGACGGCGTACGGAACGACGGCGACGCTCACGGGGGGCGGTGGCGTGACGATCGACGGCGGCGAATCCGAGGCGTTCCTCGGCGAATTCGAACCGGGCGAGCGCCGGACGGTCGGCGTCGACGTCGAACTCGCCGAATCGATGCTCGCCGGCGAGAAACCGATCGAAGCCGCCTTCGACTACGAGGATTCGAACGGTATCGAACGCGAGGAGCCCCGAACGGCGACGGGGAGTCTCGCGCCGATTGGTGCCCAGTCGTTCTCGATTCCGGAACTCGAAGATGCGCTCTCGGTCGGCTACGAGGGCCGTATTTCCGGGAGCGTCCGCAACGACGGGCCGACGGCGATTTCGGACGGCGTGTTGATCGTCGAACCGGCCAGCGACTCACTCACGATCGAAGAGCGTCGACTCGCGTTGCCGGAGCTCAACGCCGGGGAGGGGACCGATTTTGAGTTCCCGACGGAGGTTAGCGGACAGGCCGATCCGGGTGCGAGACAGGTAGATTTTACCCTGGAGTACTCCAACGGTGGCCGGACGACGACCAGCGTCGGTCCGGTGACAGAACGGGTCGTGATCGACGACCGTCGGAGCGCGTTCGCGTTGAGCAGCGAGGAGATCCAAGTGACACAGGGCGAAACGACCGAACTGACGCTTTCGATCGCGAACGAACGCCCCGAGACCCTCCGAAATCTCAACGCGAAGCTCTACGCGGACAGCCCGCTTTCGACGTCGAGCGACGAGGCGTTCATCGACGAGCTCGAACCCGGCGAATCGGACGAGATACGGTTCGACCTCTCCGCGGCGGGGTCGGCAATGCCGAAGACGTACCGGGTCGAACTCGACATCCAGTACGACACCGAGAGCGGCGAAACGGTGCTCTCGCGGACGTATCAACATCCCGTCGAGATCGACGAGCGAGTCGACGAGGGCTCCGACGGGCCATCGCCGCTTCTCGTCGGCGGCGGCCTCGTCGCGATCGGCGCACTCGTCGGCCTCGTCTGGTGGCGGCGAAGGGGCTGACGAATAGGGATGGCCGACAGGGACACCGAATCGAGTGGGAAGGAACGTTCGGACCCGTTCACAGAACGGGTCAACCCGCTGATAACGGATCGGCCGTGGACGGTTATGCTCGCTTTTCTCGCCCTGACGGCGCTCTTCGCCGGCGGAATCGGCGGAGGCGGGGACCAGCAGGCGGGGACCGATCAGTTCACCGAGGACCTCGAAGAAGCCGAGGCGCTCGAGGATATGCAGGAGAACTTCGACGGCGGCGGCGCGAGAGCCAGCGGCGGCTCCAGCGCGAACCTCTTTCTCGAGGAGTCGAACGTCCTCTCGAAGTCGAGTCTGCTGCGGATGATCGAGGCGCAGTATCGCCTCGAGAACCACGACACGCTCCGGATCACCTCGACGACGAGTCCGGCGTCGCTCGCCGCCCAGCAACTCGATCCGTCCGCCGAAACGCCCGAAGCGCAGCGCCGGGCGCTCGAAGGAGCCTCCGAGCGCCGGGTTCGACTCGCACTCGCCGACGCGGACGAGACGGCCGGGCTTCCGGTCAGCACCGATTACAACCCGGCCGACGGCTCGGCGTCGGTCGCCCAACT
>CAZLHT010000288.1:1525-2681 GCA_964559185.1 uncultured Natronomonas sp. | reverse complement strand
GGGTGGTCAAACTCGCGGTGGAGCGTCGAGACGATATCGAGGTACGGCAGCGCGGGTTTGACCATGAGAACGTCAGCGCCCTGCTCCACGTCGAGTCGTGCCTCGCGGATCGCTTCGCGCGCGTTCGCGGGATCCATCTGATAATGCCGCCGGTCTCCGAACGCCGGAGCCCCGTCGGCGGCGTCCCGAAACGGGCCATAAAACGCCGACCGGTACTTCGCCGCGTAGGACATGACGGGGCGGTTCTCGTAGCCGGCGTCGTCGAGCGCGCCCCGGATCGCACCGACCATTCCGTCGATCATCCCCGACGGCGCGATCATGTCGGCCCCAGCGGCCGCGTGCGAGACGGCGATCCGTTCTAGCAACTCGAGCGTCGGGTCGTTTCGGACGGTCGCCTCGGGATCAGACGCCGCGTTTTTCTCGATGACTCCACAGTGGCCGTGTTCGGTGTACTCACAGAGACAGACGTCAGTCACGACATAGGCGTTCGTTTCCGCCGTGATCTGGCGGACTGCCCGCTGGACGACGCCGTCTTCGGCCCACGCCCCGGAGCCCTCGGCGTCTTTCGATTCGGGAATTCCGAACATCATTACGGCCTCGACGCCGACATCGGCGATCTCTCGTACGCGGGCGGCACTCTCCTCGACAGGCACACGTTCGTGACCCGGCATCGATTCGATCTCGATCCGTTCGTCCGCCGTCGCGTCGACGAAGATCGGGGCGATGAGGTCGTCCGGCCCGAGATCGGTCTCGCTGACCAGCCCTCGGACGCCGTCCGTTCTGAGCCGTCGAGGACGTTCGGTGAGATCCATACCAGACCTGAGACCCCCTCACCAAAAGACTCGTCGCTGTCGATCGACGGACACGCCGACGAACGGATGCCGAGAGCAGTGTGAAGAGACGCCTCAAGCACGGTGTGGAGTATGCCACAGCTTCAAGCGACCGCCCGTCCAACGGTCGGTATGAACGCCCAACCGGACGCGGGGATCTACGCCCGCGAGTCGCCGTACCTGGAGCGATACGTGCAGTTCGGAGCCGCGAGCGGTCGCGTCCTCTCCGTTTCGTTCCCGGAAACGCT
Organism: uncultured Natronomonas sp.; assembly: GCA_964559185.1. Lineage (GTDB taxonomy): Archaea > Halobacteriota > Halobacteria > Halobacteriales > Haloarculaceae > Natronomonas. The sequence continues at coordinate 1,603 of CAZLHT010000288.1, read as the reverse complement.
CGATCCAGACGGCAAAACGGAGCATCCGCTGTTAGACCGAATCCAGGCGTACCTCGAAGGGACGACGGACGACTTCGA
>CAZLHT010000288.1:0-1425 GCA_964559185.1 uncultured Natronomonas sp. | reverse complement strand
CGAAAGCGATCACCAACTGGTTCGAACCGCACTCGCGGACAACCCCGCACCGCTCGTCATTCCCGATCACCGCGTCTCCGACGGCCCCAGCGCCGCGCCGCCGGAGGTCGAACAGCGACTCCGGTCGCTCGAGGGGCTGTGAGAACAGTTCTCTCTTATTTCGAGGACGCCTCGAGCAAGCGTTCGTAGACCGGCCACGACGCGTCGCCCTCCGGCGGATCGAACCGCTCGCCGTCAAGCTCGACGCCGGAGCCCGTTTCGACCTCCCCGACGCGTTCGACGACGGTTCCGCGCTCCCGGATCGTCCCCAGCACCGCGTCCGTACTGGCCGGATCGACCGCGATCACGAGCGATCCCGAGGTCGTCGCCCGCCACTGATCCATCGAGAGCGCCTCGCAGGCGGTTTCGACACCCGGCAGCCGCGGCACGGCGTCGGAATCAATCGCGAATCGGACGCCGGCAGTCTCGGCCATCTCGGCGAACGCGCCGAGTAACCCTCCCTCGGTCGCGTCGTGCATCGCCGTCACCTCGCCGACTGCAGCGGCGAGGAGGGCGTCCCTGACAGCGCCGACGTCGTCGAGTCGCGTCTGTGCCGTCTCGATTTCCGCATCCGAGAGCGGAACCGTGTCGGGAAACAGCGTCGTCAACAGCCCAACGGCCTCGACGGCCGGCCCGTTCGTGACGAGCACTTCGTCGCCGGGGCGCGCGCCGTCGGGGCGAACGATCGATCCGGGGTCTCCGACGGCCATCCCCGTCGCTGCGCCGACCCACGGGAACGAACAGCCCTCGTAGCGGGCGGTGTGGCCCGCGACGATCGAGACACCGAGATCGCGACACTCGGCGTCGATCGCTCCCCACAGCCGATCGAACGCCGCGTCGGTCATCGTCGGCGGGAGCGAAAACGAGATCGCAAGGTGCGTTGGTGCGAGCCCCGAGACGGCGACGTCGGCGAGGACGATCCCGATCGCGAACTCGCCGGCCCGCTCGAAGCCGAGTTTCGGGAGCACCGAGATCGGGTCGGTCGCCGTCACGAGCGCCCGATCGCCGAACGAGACGACGCCGAAGTCGACCCCGTGTTTCGGCCCGAGCGTCACGTCGTTTCGATCGGCCCCGAGCCGCGTCGCGATCCGGTCCTCGAAGAACGTGCGCGAGATTTTACCGGACTTCATCTCCCTTTCCATCGTCCAACCGTTCGAGCGCTCGGCCGTCAATCTGCCGGGACGTCAGAACGGTCGGATCGACGTCGAGGACCGTCAAGCGGGTCGGGCAGTTACCACTCCATACCGCCGTTGACGCCGAGGATTTGCCCGGTCATGTAACTCGAATCCTCGCTCGCGAGAAAGCGGACGATCCCGGCGACGTCGTCGACCTGCGCGAACCGATCGAGGGGGATCCGCTCGAGGATGTTCTCCTGGACGCGCTCGG
>CAZLHT010000287.1:0-2683 GCA_964559185.1 uncultured Natronomonas sp. | reverse complement strand
CTCATGCCGATGGAGACGTACTTCACCGGCGTCGAGCGACTCCACTGGACGACCAGCGGCGACCTGGTCATGATGACCGTCTTGGGCGGCCTGGGGACCGTCGTGGGGCCGATCATCGGCGTGATCGTGTTCCTCTACTTCGAGGGCGTCGTCAACGGCCTCGACGTGATCGGGAGCTACTGGCTCCTCACGCTCGCCGTCGCGTTCACGGCGGTCGTCTGGAAGTACCCGGACGGGCTCTGGGGGATGATCACGAGCGTCAGTTCGCGGCTTCGGTCCAGGAGAGGTGATAAGTGATGCCACTACTCGAAACACAGGATCTCACGAAGGAGTTCGGCGGCCTCAGAGCGCTCGATCAGGTGACCGTCTCGGTCGACCGAGGCGAACTCGTCTCGCTCATCGGCCCGAACGGTGCCGGAAAGTCGACACTGATCAACACGATCACGGGCATGTTAGAGCCGACGTCCGGCGATATCACGTACGCAGGAACCGATCTCGTCGGGCTCGATCCCTTCGAAATCGCCCAGCTCGGTGTCGGCCGATCGTTCCAGACCGCATCGATCTTCCCCGAACTCACCGTCAGAGAGAACATCCAGGTCGCGGCGTTCGCGACCGAACACGGATCGTTCAGCGTCAACTTCCTTAGTCGTCGAGACGGCTACGACGAGGTTCGGGACCGCACCGACCACATACTCGAAACCATCGAACTCGAGGAGGACGCCGAAGTGACCGCGAAGTCGCTCCCCTACGGTGACAAGCGACGACTGGAGGTGGCCATCGGCCTGTCGACGGATCCCGAGTTGATGTTCATGGACGAGCCCACGGCCGGGATGTCACCGGGGGAAACGAAGATGACGGTGTCGCTCATCCGCGAACTCCTGCAGGACTGGAACATGACCATCTTCCTCGTCGAACACGACATGGACGTCATCTTCGACGTCTCCGACCGGATATTCACGCTCAACGACGGGGCGATCATAGCGAAGGGGACCCCCGAGGAGATCAGAGGCGATCCGGCGGTTCGCGAGGCGTACCTCGGGGGTGAGGAGGTTTGAGCCTCCTCGAACTCGACGGCGTCCACGCCTACTACGGTGCCAGTCACATCCTCCGCGGCGTTTCGATGGAGATCGCCGAAGGCGAGGTCGTTTCGCTGCTCGGCCGGAACGGCGCCGGGAAGACCACGACGGTCAGAAGCATCGCCGGCGTAGAACCGCCGGAGGTGCGCTCCGGGACGATCCAGTTCGACGGCGCGGACATCACCGCGTGGCCGGCCGACGACATCGCGAGAGCCGGCGTCGGCGTCGTGCCGGAAGGCCGCCGACTGTTCACCAGACTGACCGTCGAGGAGAACCTCGAGATGTCGAAGATCGCCAGATCCCGGTGGAACACGGTCCGACGCCGTGCGCCCGGCGGCGGGACTCCCACCATGGAGATCGACGAACTCTACGAGCTGTTTCCTCGGCTCGAGGACCGTCGCTCCCAGAAGTCGGGGACGCTCTCCGGCGGCGAACAGCAGATGCTCTCGATCGCCCGAACCCTGCGGCTTCCCGACCTGCAGTTGCTGCTGCTCGACGAGCCGACGGAGGGGCTGGCGCCGCAGATCATCCAGTCCGTCTCGGAGGCCATCCGCGAGATTGCCGACCAAGGACTGACCGTCCTCCTCATCGAACAGAACGTCCGGGAAGCACTGAAGCTCGCGGACCGCGGCTACGTTCTGGACCAGGGCGAGATGGTCTACGAGGGAACAGTCGAAGAGCTCGAAAACGAGGATCTAGACGAGTACCTCGTCGTGTAACCGCCGAGACCGAACCGTTATTAAGCGAGGCCGGCAGATTCGGTACATGGTAACGATGGACCGACGGCGATTTCTCGCGGCCGTATCGGGCTCGTCTCTCGGTCTCGTCAGCGGGTGCGTAACGCCCCCAACTGCCCCGTCGGAATCACACCCCGTGTCGGAGCCGGTGACCGAATGGCCGTCGTTCCGTGGCGACCGCTACAACACCGGGTTCGCGAGGGAGGCCTCTTCGACGAGCGCCGACCCGTCGGTCAAGTGGACGCACGACGCGAACGGCCCGTTCTGGGGGAGCCCGGTCGTCGCGGAAGGCACCGTGTTCGTCGGGAGCACGGACGGCGCCCTGTACGCGATCGACGCGGACACGGGCGACGAACGCTGGACGTTCGCGACGGATCACCGGATCGAGGGATCACCCGTACACGCCGACGGGACGGTGTACGTCGGATCCTACGACATGCGCCTCTACGCGATCGACGCGAGCAACGGGGAGGAACGCTGGCATCGGGATCTCGGCGGGCTGATCCGTGGGAGCCCGACTGTGGTCGACGGGAGGGTCTTCATCGGGGTGGGCTGTCACAACCTCGCGTGTGCGTGGTACGCGGAGGAGGCCGGCGCGACCGAGAACGGGTGGATCTACGCACTGGACGCGGCGTCCGGTGATACCGAGTGGCAGTACGCCGTCGAGAACGAAGTGGTGAGCACGCCGGCGGTCGACGACGGAACGGTGTACATCGGCGCCTCCGACGACCGACTGTACGCCCTCGACGTCGAGTCGGGTGACGTGAACTGGACGTACGAGGCCGAGGACATGATCTGGTCGAGTCCGGCCTTGGCGTTCGGGACGGTGTACTTCGGAGACTGGAACGGTATCGTCCACGCCGTCGACGC
>CAZLHT010000286.1:0-2697 GCA_964559185.1 uncultured Natronomonas sp. | reverse complement strand
GCCGGGCTGCCATTTCGAGTTCGAAGCTTCCGTCGTCGGTCGAGACGAAACCGACGTTCCGATAGAGAGCGATCGCGGGAGTGTTCCACCGCTCGACGGTCAACCAGACGCGATCGATATCCTCCGAGTGCCCGGCACCGAGGAGCCGTTCGATGAGTTCCGTCCCGATACCGGCTCCCTGGTACTCCCTAAGCACGAATATCGCCAGTTCCCAAGCATCCTCGCCGTCGGGTACCAACATCGCGTGTCCGATCGGGCTGTTCCCATAGCGGGCAATCACATTGAGGCAGTCGTCGATCAGCAGTTGCTCCAGCCAGTTTCGGATCTGCGGCTCTTCGGCCGGCGGGATCCCCTGTGCGCGATCCTCCGGGGTAAACGCCAGGTACATCTCGACTAACGTCTCGATCCCCCCGCGGTAACGTCGCACGGAGATTCGACGACCCTCGTGATCATCGAACTCGCTCGGTGGCGGATCGTACGGCCCGGCAATCTCGTCAGGATACTCGCGCGTCATCGGATGAGCGTCACCGTCGTTCGAGCGTTCAGCACGACGAACTCCGCTATCTCGCCGAGTTGAATTTTTCCGAGCGGGCTCGTCTCCCCACCACCGAGAACGATTCGATCGAACGAGTCCCGTTCGGCGAGTTCGAGAAGTTGACTGCCGGGATGGCCCGACAGACTCAGGAGGTCAGCTTCAAAGTCCGCGACGTCTAGGGCCTCGAGAACCCGATCCCGGATCTCCGATTCGGTCAGCGAAGCGTCGGGATTTTCGACGATCGCGATGGTCAAATCGTCGCCCGCCCGTTTCGATCGATCGATGGCTTCCTGGAGGGCGTACAGGGAATCCTCGCTCCCGCCGATTCCCAACAGCGTTTTCATATCTGGCCCTCGCTCCCCGAACGCAAAAGCCTCCCGCCTGCTCCCGTCTCGACGACGTCAGACGGACGGCACACGTCGCCGGTACGCTTTTTCCACGGCGGGACGCTACGAGTGGTATGAGCGATAACGCACGGACTGCAACTGACGGGGAACGTCCGAAGGGCTCCGAGGGGGGGAAATCTTCTGAAACCGAGGTCGAAGACAGACCCACGCCGGAAGACGTCCGAACCTACACGCGCTTTTCGAAAATCGACGGCGCGACGTACGAGCGAGCGAACGAATTCCTCCGGGACCGCACGTACATTACCGCCAGGGAGTGGGCGATGGCGCGTCTCTGTGCCGACTTTCGAACCGAGACCGGCATCGAGATGACGAAGATAGGGGAGAACCTCCCAGAACTCGTCCCCTTCATGACGGATACGTACAGCCCGCAAGCGGTCAATCAGGCGCGATCATCCTTCGACGAGAAAGTTCGAAAAGCGGGCGCGACGTTTCTCTACGGCGCGATGTGCGATTTCTACACAGCGGAGGAACTCGACGAGTTAATGTACGAGATCACGGAGGTCGCGAAATTTCTGCTCGAGGTCGAGGGGGTCGAATTATCCGTCGACGACGAACTCGACACGGAGGAGCGTATCTCGAGCGTAATGCGGGAGGTGCGTGAGTCCTCCGCCGCACTCAGACACGACGAATTTTCCTGTCCCAACTGCGGACACGAACTAGGGTCGGACGAATCGAGTGTCGAGGAAACAACGAGCGAGTAGGTAGAGCGTTTCCCCCGGCAACCGGTTCGAATCGTCTGCTCAGAGAGGGCAATCGTGTGAAATCTCAACAGCCCGTACAACGGTCGGCTCGCGGTCGCCAAGGAACGCTTTTTCGATCGAATCGAGAACCTCCTCGACGTCGACCGGGCCGCCGGCGCGTTCGACGCTTCCGACCGACGCAGGATCGAACGGACGTTCGAGTGCGTCATATACCGGCTTGAGAACGCCTGAGACCGTCCTCTCGTCGGCTTTGGACGGAATCACGCAGCCGCCAACGAGGGCGCTTTCCCGCCGAACCCGCTGTGCGATGCCGGCTATCTTGCCCTCGCCCTGCAGGGAGTACTCACCGGGACAGAACGAGCCGCTCGGTTCGCCGCGAGAGACGACAGCACCCGTGTTTTCGAGTCCGTGGAACAATATCGAGAGCGCGTCTTGATACCGGTGATCGATACCGCACCGCTCGCGCTCGATCGGAACGGCGACGGCGAACGCCACGGTCGAGCCTGTGTATGCGACGGCGCTTCCGCCGACGTTCCGTTCGACGGGGACGTACCCGCGTTCGGAAGCGATCCGGCGCGCTCGTCGGTAACCGTCGAGGATTGAATCTCGGCGGCCGAAGGCGACCTGACGCGGCGGCCTCCAGACGCGGAGCGCCCGTTCGGCGGTTCGCTCCGCGAACCGGGTCATTCCTCGCGTGACTCGCCGGTCGTCAGCGACGTCGGATAGCGATCCACGGACGACGTGCATGAAGTTCAATAGACGCCGATGGCGATAAAACGGTGCGGATCGAACCCGCGGTATGGTCGGATTGTCCACGGACTTGATCCGTCGATACGGGCAGTTCTCACTCTATAACTCGCCATATCCGGCCCACGATATCGGCTGCGCCATCGACCTCTATCCCGACGATAATGAGGCGATTTCGCCCGTTTCCGGGGAAATTCTCGCCACACGGACGGTCCGTTGTCCGGAGCAACCGTACGCCGTCTCGGAAGATTCACTGATACTGGTCGACTGTGGGACCCACATCGCTCGCATTCTCCACGTCGATCCG
>CAZLHT010000285.1:0-2718 GCA_964559185.1 uncultured Natronomonas sp. | reverse complement strand
GCTCTAAAGGTGGGTAATCGTCTCTCTGATCAGCTCGTCGTCGGCCCACTTCGACGGTACGTACGCGACCGGCGAGTCCGCGCCGGCATCGCGGTACCGCTTGAAGCTCTCGGCGGCCTCTTCCGGCGTCCCGCACGCGCCGAAAGCCGAGAGCATCTCGTCGGTCACGCCGGCTTCCGCCCCGTCTTGGCGGTTCTCCTTCCACCCGTCTCGGATCGCCTCGGCTTCCTCGCCGAACCCGAATGACGTGACGGTGTTCGCGTAGAAATCGCCCATCGCGCCGACGTAAAAGGCGATGATAGAGCGGACGTGCTCGCGGGCGGCGTCGGGCTCTTCCTGGGAGATGCAGGTCGGCACCCAGGGCGCGATGTCGAGGTCGTCGATTGACCGATCGCCGCGTTCGGCACCGCGCTCTATATCTCCCAACGCCTCCTTCAGTCGCGTGTCCGGCACCAAAAGCGGTATCCAGCCGTCGGCGAACTCGCCGGTGAGCTGGCGATTCTTCTCGCCGATCGCGGCGACGTAGATCGGACACTCGTGATACCGTTCCATATCGAGCGAGAAACCCGACAGCTGGAACAGTTCGCCGTCGTACTCGACCCGCTCGCCCGCCAAAAGCGCTCGAACGATCTCGACGTACTCGCGGGTTCGCCGTAGCGGTCGTTCGAACTTAACGCCGTGGAAGTTCTCGATCACGGCCGGCCCGCTGGTTCCCAGTCCAACGCGGAAACGACCGTCTCCGATATCCGCCAAGCTGTTCGCCGTCATCGCGGTCATTCCCGGCGTCCGCGCGTAGATGTTGAAAATTCCGGAGCAGACGTCGATCATCTCCGTTCGCTCCAGTATGCGCGTGTGCATCGGGACCGACGCCATCCCCCACGCCTCGCCGACCCAGATCGATTCGAGTCCCGCTTCCTCCGCGAGAACCGCGTATTCTAACAACTCCTCCCGTCCCCGACTGCCGAGTGTGACGCCGGTTGCCGACATACTTCGATACTCGGTTTAGGCTGCGTTGAAGCTTTCCGTTCGGGCTTTTGTTCGTCGTCGGTATCGCCTCGCTCTCGTTCGGCTATCGTCGTCGCCACTCCTCGAGCGTGAACCGGTCGTAGGGCGTTTCCCTCACTAGCTCCCACTCCGATTCGCTCCACTCGGGGTAGTACGTATCACCCTCGTACTCCCCGGGGACGCGGCTCAACACCATTCTGTCGAGGTACGGCTTGAAGAGTTCGTACACCGCGCCGCCGCCGATGACGTACGCGGTATCCGTGCCGAACGACCGGGCGCGTGCGATCGCCGCTTTGGCGCTATCGGCGTAGATCGCCGTTTCGACGTCGTATTCCTGTTCGGTCCGACTCAACACGATTTGCGCTCGGCCGGGAAGGTCGTCGAGCATCGATTCGAACGTGCGTCGTCCCATGATGACGGGATCGTCGGCAACCCGATTCCGGTACTGGGCTCTATCCCCCGGGATCGAGTCCCACGGAAGTTCGCCGTTTCGGCCGATCACGCCGTTTTCCGCCACCGCGGCAACGGAGACCAACTCCATACCCGACATTGGTTCTCGGCCCCAATACGCGTTTCTTACCCCCCGTATCGCTCGCCCACCGGGATCGCGACTTCGAGCCAGTTCTCTCGTGGTGGCAGCGGGCACTCGTAGGCTTCGGTGTACGCACAGAAGGGGTTGTACGCGAGGTTGAAATCCAACGTGAACGCTACGCCATCCTCGAGTTCACCGTCGTAGTGTAGCTCTATGTAACGCCCGCCCGGGTAGGTCTGCTGGCCCGTCGTCTTATCGCGGAACGGAACGAAGAGCGATCCTTTCGGTTCGTCGACTCGACGATAGCCGACGAGGGCATGATCCTCGGTCTTACCATGCTGGTTCGGTAGCTCGAAGTGCAGCAGGGCGACTCGTTCGTAGAGCCGCTCACCATCGGTGCTCGTCTCCATCGTCACCGTCTCGTCGCTCGTATCGAGTTCGACCGTCGCTTCGACGCGGTAGCCAGGATCCGGCTCGAAGTACTCGAGCCCGTCGAACTCGCGGCGGGCGTCCGGTCCCAGCGGCGAGGAGTGTGCGACGTCGAACTGCTCGTCCTTTTGTTCGCGATGCGTCTCGAGTTCTTCTCGCCAGGCGTCGACGTCGAAGGTCATATCCATACTGGGGCGTTCGGGGTGATATATCCCCGGATCACCGCTTTAGATCACTCCCGCTCACCCCTCGACGAGGACGATTCGCTCTTCGAGCCAAGCCTTCGCCTCGGCGAGGGTTCCTTCGTTCGAGCCCCGTAACTTCAGCCGGTTGTGCCCCGCCTCTCGGTCCGGATAACAGCCGACCCGAACCCCGAAGCGCGATCTGACCTCGTCGAGTCGTTCGATGAGGTTCGCCTCTGGCTCTTCGGTGTAGAGAAACCGGGCTCTCTCTTCTCCTTCGAACTCGTCGGCGACGTCCTCGAACATGCGTTCCATCTCCGAGGGAATCCCCGGGAGCACGTAGACGTTCTCGAGCACGCAGCCCGGCGACATCCCCGCACGGTTCAACAGCGGTCGAGCACCCGCCGGGAGTTTCGCCTCCGCGGAGACGTCGACGTTTAACTCGTCGTATTTTCCGGCGATCGATTCGAGGTGCCGCTGAACGTCAGTCCGCGCGAGTTCGTTCTCGACGAGTTCACGACCGAACGCCCTCGCGACGCTTTCGATCGTTATGTCGTCCGGCGTGCCGCC
>CAZLHT010000284.1:343-2726 GCA_964559185.1 uncultured Natronomonas sp. | reverse complement strand
ACGATCTCGGCCTCGGCCAGCCCTTCGCCGACGTCCGGGAGTTTGAATTCGCGAACCATATCAGGCCTCGTAGGTCCCCCTGATCGCGTCCTCGATCCGCGTGTCCTCGGGCAGGTAGTAATCCTCCAGTGCGTACAGCGGGTACGGGACATCGAAGCCGGTCACACGCTCGATCGGCGCTTCCTGATAGTACAGCGCTTCCTCTTGAATCGTTGCCGTGATCTCCCCGGCGAGCCCGCCGGTTTTCGGCGCTTCGTGGACGACGACCGCTCGGCCGGTCTTTTCGAACGACTCGACGATCGCGTCGGTGTCCATCGGCGAGAGCGTCCGCAGGTCGAGCACTTCGACGTCGATACCGTCCTCGGCGACCGCCTCGGCGGCCTCGAGCGTCGGCCGCGTCATCGCTCCCCAGGTGAACACCGAGACGTCCGAGCCTTCCCGGCGGACGGCCGCCTCGCCGAGCTCGACGGTGTAGGACTCCTCGGGAACTTCCTCGCGGAACGCCCGGTAGATGAGCTTCGGCTCCAGAAAGATCACTGGATCGGGATCCCTGATCGAGGCGGCGAGCAACCCCTTCGTATCGTACGGCGTCGACGGGATGACCACCTTCAGGCCGGCCTCGTGGACGTAGATGGCTTCCTTCGACTCGGCGTGGTGTTCCGGGGCGCGAATCCCGCCGCCGTAGGGCGCACGGACGACCATCGGACAGGTAAAGCGCCCCCGCGAGCGGTTCCGGAGCCGGGCGGCGTGGGAGACGATCTGATCGAAGGCGGGGTACATGAATCCCGAGAACTGAATCTCCGGAACCGGGCGCATCCCGTAGGCGGCCATCCCAATCGAGGTGCCCACGATCCCGGATTCCGCGAGCGGCGTGTCGATGACGCGATCCCCCCCGAACTCCTCGATGAGTCCCTCCGTCGCCCGGAAGACGCCGCCGTTTTCGCCGACGTCCTCGCCGAGGACGAGGACCTCGTCGTCCCGTTCCATCTCGCATTTCAATCCATCGCGGACGGCCTGTACCAGCGTCAAATTCTCCGTGCTCGGTTGTTGTGTGCTCATTCTAGTAGTTCCTCGTCGCCGTAGCGTTCCCGTAGCCGCTCGAGGTGTGCGGCCCCTTCGTCGAGTCGATTGGTCCGTTCGGCGTAGACGTGATTGAACATGTCCGACGGTCCCGGCCGGTCGATCCCTTCGGCGGCTTCGATCGCGCTCGCCACCTCCGTTTCGATCTCCGTTTCGATCGCGTCGATCCGCTCGTCGTCGAATATTCCGCGCTCCGTGAGATACGTTTCGAGTCTCGGGATCGGATCCTTTCGCTTCCAGCGCTCGACCTCGTCCTCGTCGCGGTAGACCGACGGATCGTCGGCCGTCGTGTGCGCGCCGAAGCGGTACTGCACCGCCTCGATGAGCGTGGGTCGGCTCGCCCCGTCCGATCCGTCCTCGTCCGTCTCCTCCGGGCGTTTCGCCTTCTCGAGGGCGTCCTTCGTTACCTGATAGACCGCGAGCGGGTCCATCCCGTCAACGAGCACCCCCTCGAAACCGTAGGCGTCGGCCTTTCCCGCGAGCGTCGCCGAGGCGGTCTGTCGTTCCCTCGGCACCGAGATCGCCCACTGGTTGTTGTTACAGAAGAAGACGGTCGGGACGTCGAAGACGCCGGCGAAGTTGAGCCCCTCGTGGAAATCGCCCTCGCTGGTCGCGCCGTCGCCGAAATAACAGAGGAACGCCTTCGCTTCGCCTGAGAGCTTCGACGCCCACGCAGCCCCCGTCGCATGCAACACCTGGGTCGCGATCGGAACCGTGACCGGAAAGACGTTCACCCCCGGAACACTGTTGCCACGTTCGTCGCCCATCCAGTACTGAAGCGTCCGGTCGAGACCGATCCCGCGGACGTACGCGGCGGCGTGTTCGCGGTAGCTCGGGATGATCCAGTCGTCCGCTGCGAGCGCCATCGCGCTTCCGACCTGGGCGGCCTCCTGTCCGGAGAGCGGCGGATACGTCCCCATCCGGCCTTGCCGCTGGAGGCTGACCGCCCGCCCGTCGAAGTGCCGAGCGAGCCGCATCGTGCGGTACATCTCGACGAACGTTTCGTCGTCGAGATCCGGGACCGTCGCGCCGTCGGTCACCGTCCCGTCTTCGTCGAGTATCCGGACCCCGTCGCCTTCGAGGACCGGCGCACTCATGGCTCACACCGTCGCATACTATCTATGTTCGCGTCCGGCGGCATAGTATTTATGTCGGGACGGTCACGGAACGGATCCCGATCGTTTTTACCTTCGACGACCGAGAACGTGGGGTATGAACGTGGGCTCGATCGGATCGACGCTTTTCGCCAGCAAACTCCGAATCGCTGTCGTCGTCGTGCTCGCACTCGCTGTCGGTGTCGGCG
>CAZLHT010000284.1:0-333 GCA_964559185.1 uncultured Natronomonas sp. | reverse complement strand
ATAACTCGTTCGGCGAGGTGACGAACGAGACGACGACGATCGAGACCGATCTCGTTATCTCGAATCCGAACCCGTTCGGCGTCGATTTCGATGGCGTCTCGGTGAACTACACCGTTTCGATGAACTCGGTCGAGATGGCTCACGGAAACCGACAGGGCATCGTGATCGAATCGGGAAACTCGACGATTCCCCTCGAGACGCAGTTACAAAACGACGCTATCCCACCGTGGTGGGCCACCCACATCCGAAACGGCGAGCGGACCGAGGTCGTGATCGACGCGACCGTCTCGTCCGATCGGTTCGGCCGTAGCACCGACTTCAGCCGGACACGAG
>CAZLHT010000283.1:0-2737 GCA_964559185.1 uncultured Natronomonas sp. | reverse complement strand
TTCATGGACGAGTTCGACTTCGTCGCCAAGACGCGCGCCTCCGACGAACACGCCGCGATCAAGCGCGCCGTCAACACGCTGTTGAAGAGTATCGACGAGGTCTCGTTGATCCAAGACGACGTCTTGCTCATCGGCGCGACGAATCACCCGGATCAACTCGACGCAGCCGCGTGGCGGCGCTTCGACGAGATCGTCAACTTCCCGAAACCCGACTCGCAGATGCGTGCGGACATCCTACGGATCGTCACTCGCCGCATGGAAATCGAAGACTTCGATCCGGCGATGCTCGCGAAGGCGACCGAAGGACTCACTGGAAGCGACCTTCGACTCGTCCTTCGGGAGGCCGTCCTGGACGCCCTTACGGAGGAGCGTCGGACGCTGACCCAGCAGGACCTTTTGGATGCAATCGACGGGTTCGAAGAGCGGGATAACCTGAAGAACATGGACATGATCGACGGCGACCCCGACGCCCTCATCGCGGGCGGATCGGACGGTCACGGCCACGATCACGCCCACGACCACTGATGGAGGTCACGCTGCTTGGCACCGGGGATACGACGGGGACGCCGACGCCGAGGTGCGACTGCGATACCTGCGAGCGCGCCCGCGAACGAGGCGTCGAGCGCTCGCGATTTTCGGTTCACGTCCACAACGAGCGAACCGGCGAGTCGCTGCTCGTCGACGCCAGCCCGGACTTCCGAGCACAGTTTCTCGTCCGGGACGTCCCGTTGCCCGACGCGATCGCGGTCAGCCACGTTCACTTCGACCACCTCGACGGGCTGGGCAACGCCTATCGGCTCCTCGATAACGTTCCGGTCTTCGCCGCCGACGAGACGGATCCGAAGACCGGCCGTAGCGTCGCCGAAACCGTCGCCGACAAGTACCACTATCTCGACACGGTCTCCGTCGAGCCGCGGACGCCGTTCGAACCGTTCGAAGCCTGCGGGTTCGAGGTGACGCTCGTTCCCGTCGAACATCCGCCTCTGGTCTGTTACGGGCTCACCGTCGAAGACCCGGCAACCGACGCGAAGCTGTCGCTATCGGGCGACAGCAACTACGGGATCGGTGAGGCCTCGCGGGAGGCACTCCGCGATCCGGATCTGTGTTTCGTCGACGGGATCGTTCCCGCGACGCACGCCCAGTACCACCCTCGCGGCGGCGACCACCCCGCCCCCGATGGGACGTACCGAACGTTCGGGACGAAACACATGACGATAGAGGGGGCGCGGGCCCTTGCGGACGATCTGAATGCCGAAGAGTACCGACTCGTTCACCTCTCCCATTACATCCCCGCCGACGAGGCTTTCGACGACGACATGGCGATCGACGGCGAGCGATTTCGGCTCTGATCCGGATCGGCCTCACTCTCCGCCGAACCGGTGAAGTCCCGTTTGCCGACGTTTGACGCCCCCGGGATCGGCTTTCCATGGGGTCCGACGATCCCTGAATCTAGTCGGATCGTCGTCAGGGGGATCCGACGGCGAATACTCCGGACAGTTGGATCCACACTCTCGCGCCGGATTCACGAAGCGGCCCTTCCACGAACAGTACGGTAACGCATCTGACGCCCCGAAGGCTGTCCCTTCCGCCGCCGCGCGCGAACAGCCCGGTAGTTCCCTCGGCCGCCAGCCCTTTCCGTAGGCACGTTCCGCGATCCGTCGCCTGAGTCGAGCCTTTTCCGTGGCGGTCACCGGTTCGACGTCGGTTCGAGCCGGCGACTCCCCGAGTATGGCAATCCCCGATTCGTCGGTTCGAAGCCGCCTCGGTTCCCGTATCGTCTCGAACGTTCCCGCCTCGACGTCGAAGCGACGGACGCCGACCGCCTCCGGGAGTCGGTTAAGGTGAGCGCCGGTGACGTACGAGGCCGTCACGAGGACGACTTCGTCGAAAAGCGACAGCGAAACATCCTTGCGGAGTTGGCCTTCGAGATCGCCGGGGCGACCGAGATCGGGTTTGTTCTCGACGGCACAGAGCCCGCCGATCCAGTCGGGATAGCGAACCGTTTGGCGAACGTAACGTCGCCCCCCGCGTCGCTCGGCCTCGAAAAAGCCGATCTCGACGGCTCTGTCGGCGATCGTTTCGGCGCGCTCGGGCGGTGCGTCGATCGCATTCGCCGGTCGTCGAGCCCGGCCAACGCCGACATCGCTTTCGATCGCCGCGGCCGGGATGGCCTCCGGCGTGATCTCGGTTCGGGCTTCGAACGCCGGCCCCGGACGGATCTCCACGACGTCGACGATCCGGGAGTGAGTCCCGAGCTGGCGGGCGACGACGCCGTCGCTTTCGGTCTCCATGGCGGCGCACACTGCGAGTTCGAAGGCGAACTCTCGCACGGCTCTTCGAAGGGACGGCGAAGACAAAAACCGTGCGGCTGGACGCCCCGAGATGGACGCGAAAAAGCCGATTTCAACAGCAACTGACGGAGGATCGCCGACCGCAAGACACAGGTGTAGTCGTTCGAAAGACCTCCGGCCTTTCGCGATGACGAACCTCCCTCGATTTTCGAATCACGAGTGAGTCGATCCAAAAGGAAATCAACATCGCTCACTAAAACCATACAGCCGACAGCCTGCAGACGAGTACAGAAGAGAGCCGTCCTACTGTTTCAATCAACCTTGCCCTGAGAGATGGTGACTCCGATCCCCTCAGCGATACCATCTCATTTCGATAAAATATTGACCTATCCATATCAAAGTGCATGCGTTATCATGTCACAGACAGGAAGTGTCATCAATCATTT
>CAZLHT010000282.1:0-2739 GCA_964559185.1 uncultured Natronomonas sp. | reverse complement strand
ACGACGCGGTCGCCCGGCGCGGGTTTCAGCGTCGCGTCGGGCGGGTCGGTGAGGTGCGCGCCGTTCTGGTTGAGTTCGTGGAGGATGGACCTCAGGGTGTCCTCGTCGGGCGCGGTCACCAGCATCCGGCAGTACGACTCCTCCTCTTTGTGCTCGCCCACGTCGAACCGTTCGACGTCGAAGTTCCCGCCGAGGTCCATCACGACGCCGAAACATCGCTGCATCATCCCCGAATCGATGATGTGGCCTTCGAGTTCGACCGTCCGCGCAACCGTCATGGGCGGTCAAAGGAGCGTGGGTCGTATTAACGTTGGCACGGTGGCAACGTCGCCCACGGGGCGAGACCGGCTTCCGGTCGATGAACTGCGCAGTCTCCGAACCCGACTCCGGCCCGTCGACGCCCGAAGCTCTATGCATCGGTGCGGCGAATCGAACTGCATGTGGCCCTGGGGACATCTCGCCGTCGGTTATCTGACGTACTCGCTACTGACGCACCTCTCGGGAAACTCCCCGCGAGAGTATCCCACCTTGGCACTGGTGTTCGGCACGCAGTTCCCGGACCTCGTCGACAAGCCGCTGGCGTGGACGTTCGGGGTCATCCCGAACGGCCGGTCGCTGACCCACTCGGTGTTCACGGCCGTCTTTCTCATCGTCGTCGTCCGGGTGGTGCTCTCCCGATACCGGTACGGCTCCGTCTCGACGGCGTTCGGTGTCGGATATCTCACTCATCTGGCGGGGGACGCGGTCGGGCCCTTCCTCTCGGGCGAGTACTACTACCTCGGATTCCTCGGATGGCCGCTGATTCCGCCGATCGACTACGGTGAGAAGAGCTTCCTCGCCGAGTTCGCGTCGATCCAGCTGACGTCGTTTTCGACCGTCGAAATCGGCCTCGCACTGCTCGTTCTGGCCCTCTGGATTTTCGACGGGATGCCGGGACTCCGACCGGTACTCTCGGCTCCCCGCCACGCGTACCGTCAACTGGCGGCTAACTAGCGGGGGACTCGTCGAGAGCGGCAGGGGTGTCCAAAGCGGCGGAAGCGTCGTCGGTTTCGGACGGTGCGGTGACGTTCAACCACAGGTGCGTCTCGTGGTACGAGTTCTCCATCGTCGGCTGCTCCGGCGGGTCGCCCTGATACAGGAGGAAGACGAGACGCATCTCCGAACCGCGCATCTCCGGCGACACGTTCATCACCTGAACGTTCTTCCGATTTTCGGGGACGCTCACGCGCTCCGACCCCACGACCTCCTCATCGATCACTTCCGGCGTCCCGTTGCCGAAGTACATCCGCTGGAGTTTCACGACGACGGAGTACTCCGTCGCGGTATCGCCGTGATTCTCGATTCCGACGTGGAACGCGTTCGACCCTTCGGCCTCGATGGAGTTCGGATAGTCCTGGGCGACCAACTCTCCCGATTCGTTTTCGGTCAGAAGATAGAACTCCGTGTACTGGCGGCCATCGTCGGAGACGGCTGCAGTGTAGCCGACGCCGGCGATAGCGAGGAGTACGACGACGACGAGCAGCCCGTTCAGCGCGGCGCTCTGTCGTCCGTTGATCTCGAATAAATTGCCGAGCGCCGCGACGAATCTGCCGAAGACCATCTTTGAACGTCAAACGGCATCGGACTTAATAAGAATAGTGCCCGTAACCCGCCGAGACGCGGTATTCGGGGGATTCGAGGCGAAGCGCTCGGCTCTCGTGTTCGTCGATTCGACCCGCATTCGCTCTCTCGACGGATGCAGAATCGTCGCTGCTGTCGAGGGACTTCACCACCGACAGAATCCCTCGCAACTGTACAGCCGACGATTCCGCCCCGGCTAAGAGGTGAAATCCCTTGTTTCATCTGTCAACGGAGTCGCCGTTTCACCGGCTAACCGACGAACGCGGAATCCCAGAGACCGTTTTCCGGTCTAATCCGTCGTTTCGCCCCACATTATTCCGATAAGAAATCTTCGGAATTATAAATGGTTGAATAGCCGGTTCATAACAAAGGCCGTCGGCAGAAAAATTCCCTGCGAGAATTGATGGGAACTGTCAGTCAGTTCGAAGAGAAAGTCCTGAATCATCCCGCTATCGGAGTAATTGCCACGGAGGACAACGCTGACGCCATCGTTCGGGTCGTCGCACTCGCCAAAGAACAGAATCACGCGGTGCTCGTAGCCTACAGCGGCGAACGAGAGCCGCGTTCGGCTCGGCTGGCTCGGCAGCTCGGTGCCGAGACGGTCACCACCGAAGGCGAGACCCCGAACGACGACGTGCTCCGTGAGATCACCGCGACAGCGGCACGAGCACACGGGTTTCCGGGACTCCTGTTCCACGACTCCCCCGAGGAGTACATCGACTACGAGGGGAGTCGAGAAACGTTCCTGACGAAATCGGACTTCACCCTCCCGGCTTCGACGCGCGGCTCGGACGAGTCCCGACCGGACGACGTGCTCGTCGCCATTCCGGCGTACAACGAAGCGTCGTCCATCGGAGAGGTGATCGGGTCGGTGCGGTCGAACGCCGACGCCGTCCTGGTCGTGGACGACGGGAGCACCGACGACACCGCGGCGGTCGCCGAGGAAGCCGGTGCGGAGGTCGTCCAGCACGAGAGCAACGAGGGGTACGGCGCCGCGCTGAAGACGGCGTTCACCGAAGCTCACGAGCGCGGGGTCGAACACCTGGTGACGCTGGACGGGGACGGCCAACACGAACCCGACGACATCGGTCGGTTGATCGAACACCAGCAGGAGGAGGG
>CAZLHT010000281.1:0-2742 GCA_964559185.1 uncultured Natronomonas sp. | reverse complement strand
TAACTATCAGGGAGCCGCATCACAACGCTGCAGTTTGACTTCCTCCCCGCGCTAACGCGCGAGGCTTTCTCCTCGCATTTCCGTAAGGCGCCGCCGAGTGAGAACTCGGATTTCGCCGTGGAGACGTAGTCGATATCCCCGTATCGCCCCATAATCGGCCGCTCGTTTCGCGTAAAAATAACGGTTTTGACCACGTCGTGTCGGGACGCTTCGACGGAGGGTATTTTCAACCGAGGCTGCATAGTGGACGTATGAGCGTCATCGCACTCTTGAGTGTCGCACCGGTAATCGAAGGCAGCATGGCCGGCGACGTCGCCGCGGCCGTCGAGGCGCTGGACGATTTCGACGTCTCCTACGAGACGAACCCGATGGGGACGGTCATCGAAGCCGACGACATCGATACGCTCCTCGCCGCGGTCGCCGGTGCGCACAAAGCCGTCGATGCCGACCGGGTGAGCACCTTCCTGAAGATCGACGATACGCGAACGACCGATCGACGCGCCCGCGAGAAAGTTGAGGCCGTCGAACGGGAGCTCGGACGGGAGGCCCACGGTACGCGATAACGTCGCGGACGAGACAAGGAAAAGGCATATCCCCCGGCACCCGTACTTTCGGGCATGAGCACGCCTCCCGGCGAATATTACACGGAAGAACGGTGGAACAACTGGTTGGACAGGCTTCGCGAGGAGGATATCGACCCCGAAAGCGACGACTCCGCGCGGCTGTTCTTCAACCTGCTCGACGACGCGACGATCGCGATCGCGAAGATTCTCGCCGACTACGAGGACGGCGAGTTCGAGGACGTCGACGCCGCCACAGAAGAGATCGGACGGGTCAGAGAGATCGTCCTCTCGGAGGTCGACATCGACGAGGAGAAACTCACGCTCGTCGACGGCATCCAGACCTCGCTCGTCTGTGCGCTCTACACCGCCGAGGAGTACCTCGTCGGCGGCCCCGCCGAGGGAACCGTCGAAGAGCACCTCCGCGCCGCCGCGGCCGCCGAAACGGAGGCGGAGGATCTCGACACCGCCCTCGCACACTGCGTCCAGGCCGGAACCCTCATCGTCGACGGGGCGGAGCTACCGATGAATATCGCGGAGGAGGTCGAATTCGGTCTCGTCGCCGATTGGATCAACGGACTCGATTCGCTGGGGCGAGCCCTCGCCGACCCCGCCGTGGTCGAAGAGGACGGGTGACTACTCCCACAACTGAAGTCGTGGGTTTTCCCCTTGGTTTTTCTGTAAGTCGAACAAGGCGTACGTTTTTATCACGAACCGCCGATGTGCGGATATGAAGACCGGGGACGGCGAGCGCGCCCAGTCCACCCTCGTCGGCGCGATTTTGCTGTTCGCGATCCTGATCGTCGCCTTTTCGTCGTATCAGGCGTTCGTCGTCCCGAATCAGAACGCCGAGGTCGAGTTCAATCACAATCTCGAGGTCCAAAGCGACATGCAGGATCTCCGAAACTCGCTTTTGAACGTTCGATCGGTCGAGCGAATCGACGAGGACTATTCGATCGTTTCCGAGCACCGTCCGACTCGCGTTCGGCTTGGAACGCAGTTTCCGGCGCGGTTGCTGGCGTTGAATCCGCCCGCCCCCTCGGGGACTCTACACACGGTCGAGCCCGCAACCGGGGTTCGGATCGAGAACGCGAAAGTAAACGAGACGCACGCCGATACGTTCGGCGGGAATCTGTCCGTTCTCTTCGATACGCACGACACGAAGTTCCTCGCCTATCGGCCGAACTACAATGAATATCGAAACTCGCCCGAAACCGTCCTCGAGCACTCGCTCCTGTACAACGACTTCGCCGATTCGGATCTCGTCGTGCGAGACTCCGACGTCGTGAACACGAGTCGAAACCGGATTACGATCGTGCTTTTCGACGGCGAGTTCTCCCGGTCCGGTTCCCAGTCGGTGACGCTGGACCCCCAGACGCTCGACGGACCGACGGCACCGGTTCCGATCGAACCGACCGAGGGAGAAAACATTACGCTGCGGCTTCCGACCGAATCTCCGGCCGCGTGGAACGGTACGATCGACGAGCGTTCCGGAGCCGAGATCGACACCGACGAATCGAGCGACGATATGGTCGTGATAGAACTTCAGGGCGACGAATATGACCTTCGGATGGTCGAAGTCGGCTTCGACGGTGGAGCCGAACGGGATCGCTTTACGCCGATTCAACCCGATTCCGGCTCGGATCTTCCAGCATCGGGATCGACGAACGGAACGCTCGCCGGACCGGACGTAACGGACGTCTCCGAGGACGCTGGGGGAACCGTTCGGCAGGATGAATCGTTCAACCTCACGGCGAACGTGAACAACGTCGGAACGACCGAGACGAACCGGGGCGGGACACCGATTCAGGTCGCCGAGTGGTATCTCGAAGGGAGCGATCCCGACGAAGGAAACGCGGTTCCGATGGAGAACAGCAGCGGGAACTACGTGGAGGATCTGGACGTGTCGGTTCGGGACGAAATCGAAGCGAGCGAACTCGAGGAAGGGGACAATACGCTGATCGTTCGCGCCCAGGACAGCCGCGGGATCTGGGGCGATGACGCTGGAAGTGTCACCGTTCGCCTCGCCGGACCCCCCGCAGTCGAAACCCAACTGGCGACGGGGATAAACATCTCCGCGGCGACGCTGAACGGCGAACTGACCGACCTGGGAACCGCGGGCGAATCCGACGTCTCCTTCGAGTACCGCGAGGTCGGCGCGGGCACGTGGACGGAGACGTCC
>CAZLHT010000280.1:0-2745 GCA_964559185.1 uncultured Natronomonas sp. | reverse complement strand
ATCCCGACACTCCCTGGCGATGATCCCGAGGTACGAGTCGTCTTTGGCGGGGGCGGCCATATCGAAGCCGGAGCACCGAATTTCGATCGGGGCGGTGACGTACACGAGCGTCCCCGAATCATATCCCTCCCGCCAGACGACAGTATCCTCCAGCGTGACGGTGTTCTCGTCGACTTCGAGTACGCTATGGGGCTCGCCAGGCGGTTGTCCCCGGCCGAGGACGCCATCGGCCTCCGTGTCCTCGAGGTGGATCATGTCGCCCTTTCGTATGTCGTCGGTCCGGGCCAACTCGATCGTATGAGCACCGGTCTGGGCGCGATCGACGAGTTCTGTCTGGTAGCGCTCTTGTCCGCCGATGTTGAACGTTTGCTCGACGGCGCTATCGACTTGGATGGAAGCACCGTGGCCATCGAGCCGTAGCGATTTGTCGACCTCGAGAGTCGAGGTGGCCTCGTAGTGCCCGTTGACGGAGAGCGTGCCCCCGGCCGGGATTGTATCCACTGCCGTACCGAGGATCTCCCAACCGTCTTCGCCGGAATCGATCACCACCCCGTCCGCATCCGTCGCCCGGTACTCGCTGTCGTATTCCTGGACGTGGATGTCCGTCGGTGGTTCTCCCCTTCGTCGATCGAGATTGAGTAGTGTTTGAAGCATATCTTGTGTGTATAGAACAACCGTCGCGAGGATACCCGAAATCGTCGCGACGAGAACCGCCAGAAACTGACGGCGGGTCTTTTCGTCCCAGTTCTCGACGCTGTCCAGCCACTCTGAGAGACCGGATCGACGCCCGTGTTCGTCCGCCCGATCCCCGTCGTCTCCGCTGTCCATATCGTGTCTCCACAGAGAGTGGAACGTCAATTAAGTATACGCGGGCTAAAACGAGGTGCGAAAGCGGGTTCGATTTCTGCAAGACACCCGATTCAGGGGTATTTCGGGTGAACTCTCGCGTCGATTCGCGACCGGTTCGAGCTCACCAAGTCAATCCCTCGTACGTTACCCCCGCAGGGGGAGTGACGATCCGCCGACCGTCGACGACGATCGGGGTCGCCATGGCGTCGAAGGCCTCATCAAGCGCTGCGAACTCCTCCCACTCGGTGACGACAACCGCTCCATTCGCTCCGGCGAGCGCCGTCCCCGGCGAGGGGGCATACTCGATGTCCGGGATGCGCTCGCGCATTCGTTCGTTCGCGACCGGATCGTATCCCACCACATCCGCGCCGCGAGCGTTCAACCCCTCGATCACCGGTATCGCCCTTGAGTGACGGATATCGTCGGTACCGGGCTTGAACGAGAGTCCGAGCACGGCGATCCGCGAGCCGGCAACGTCCACGTGTTTTTCGAGCAATTCGAGAAGTCGCTCCGGTTGCTTTTCGTTTATCGAGACGACCGCATCGAGGAGTTCCGGTTCGTATCCCTCGGCCTTGGCGGCGTGGCGGATCGCATCGAGGTCCTTCGGAAAACAGCTGCCGCCCCAGCCGACTCCTGATCGGAGGAATCGCCCGCCGATTCGCCCGTCCAATCCGATCGCTTCGGCGACCTCGTACGAATCGACGCCGAACTCCTTGCAGACGTTCCCAATATCGTTCACGAGGCTGATCTTCGAAGCCAAAAAGGCGTTGTTGGCGTATTTGATCATTTCCGCCTCCCGACGTCCCGTCTCGACGACGGCGACGCCGTCGTCGATTGGGGCGTAGAGCCGGCCGAGAAGCTCCAGCGCGCGCCCGTCCCCGGCCGTCCCGAAGACAATCTTGTCGGGTGCCATGAAATCCTCGACGGCAGCACCCTCGCGGAGGAATTCGGGGTTGACCGCCAGGCCGACACCTTCGGCGTCAACCGTTCCCGAGGCGGACTGAAGAATCGGTTGCAATTCGTCCTCGGTCGTCCCTGGGATGACCGTGCTCTTGACGACGACAAGGTGGTAGCCGTCTTTCCCCCGAAGCGCCTCGCCAACGGACTCGACGCCGGCCTTCATCGAGCGGAGATCGATACGCCCGTCGGCGTCACTCGGCGTGGGAAGCGCGAGCACGGTTATCGCCGTCTCGGAGACGACGTCGTAGTCCGTCCTGGCTCGCAAGCGCGTCCCGCTGTAGGTGGCAACGAGTTCGTCCAGTCCAGGCTCGTGAATCGGCGATCGTCCGTCGTTGATCGCGTCGACCACGTCTTCGTCGATGTCGATACTGTACACTTCGTGGCCGACATCGGCGAGACATGCAGCCAGGGTCGTTCCGACGTAGCCACTTCCGACGATGCTAACGCGCATTGTACGCTGTGCAAGCGAGTACAGTATCGTAGTTAAGCGTGCATTTACGCCACACAGAGACGGCAAAGATGACGGTCGGAAGACGGATCGAACGGCGTTCAGGACCGACGAACCAGCGGATCATACCAGTCTTCGTTATCCCGGTACCACTCGATGAACCGTCGAACGCCGGTTCGGATATCCACGGTCGGGTCGTAATCCAACAGTTCGGCGGCCTTCGAAACGTCGGCGTGAGTGTGTTCGGCGTCCCCCTCGCGGCAGTCGTCGTAGACGAGGTCCAGCTCCGGGTCGATCTCGTCGCGAATCGTCGTGGCGAGCGTCCGCACATCGATCGTGTCCGTCGATCCCACGTTCAAGATTTCGCCGTCCGCACCGTCGTCAGTGAGGAGCCGTTCGTTGATGCGACGGACGTCATCGACGTACGTGAAATCCCTCGTCTGCTCGCCGGAGCCGTAGATAACGGGCGGTTCGCCGTGCAGACACCG
>CAZLHT010000279.1:0-2751 GCA_964559185.1 uncultured Natronomonas sp. | reverse complement strand
ATCGAGATGGCGTTCATCGACGTCGTCTTCCCGGACGCCGTCCCGCCGGCGAAGACGACGTTCCTGTTGTGCTCGATCGCCATCCACAGGTACGCCATCTGTTCGAGCGAGTAGGTGCCGAATTCGAGCAGATCGATCGGCGTGAACGGTTCGTCGGCGTATTTCCTGATGGTAAAGGCCGATCCGTGCGGCGTCACCTCCTCGCCGAGCGCGAGTTCGGCACGAGAGCCGTCGTGGAGCGTCGTCTCGACGATCGGACTGCCGACGGAGACGTGACGACCCGCCTGCTGGGCCATTCCGATGACGTAGTCGTCGAGTTCCCCCTCGTCGAAGGAGACGTTCGTCTCGATATCCTGGTAGTTCTCGTGGTAGGCGTACAGCGGAATCCCGTACCCGTCACAGGAGAGATCCTCGATGTGGGGATCGGCCATGAGCGGATCGATCTTGCCGAACCCCTGGAACGAACGATACAGGTAATAAAACAGCCGGTAGAGGCCGACGACATCGACCTCGATCCCGTAGCGTTCGAGCCGTCGGCGCAGCTCGTCCTCGAGCGCTTCCTCCGGCGGCCCCTCGTGGGACCCGTACAGGAGTGGCGTCCGAACGTCGTCGGACAGCGTTTCGAGGAGATCCCGTTCGAACCGATCGAGTTCTGGCTCGACGGCGTTGTACTGATGGTGATTCTCGCTCTCGTCGTAGGTGATCGCGGCGTACGAAAAGGGTGGATTCAGCCAGTATCGGTCGACGAGGCGATCCTCGAACGTCCGGCTCTCGACGATCGGATTCGATTCGTCGGGGCGGTAGGGATCGCCGGGGATCGAAGAGCCGCGGAGCGTTTCGACGGTCCGTGCCAGCCGCTCTCGAAACCGCTCGAATGCGCCGTCGGATCGATTCCATTTCATCTCTGTACCCGTTCGAACCGTCGACTATCACCGCGTATGGGTGGCCTCGAAATAAATGTCCCCCGCGTTCGACAGGTCGAACTCCCCTCCGAGAAGGCCGACACGTCGGATGTGTTCGGAGAAGCCGACGCGTCTGACGGGGGCGTTACGTTCATGCGTGGGGCGCACGTACTCCGAGACAAACAGGAATGCGCCGCGATTACTTCACTCTGGAGGCGACGGGCGTGCAGTCCGAGGAGAGCGATCAGCCCACCTTGCAGATCGCGTACGCCGGGCCGATCGAGGAGTTAGAATCACAGCTCCGACGCGGAGAAACGCAACTCGGTGCTGACGAGATAGACATCGCGTACCGATTCCAGGATTCTCTCGAGGCGGACGAGCCGAAGGGAGTACTCGCGATCGCCGACCGCGTCACCGGGGAGTACGTTCTCGAACTCAACGCGGACGCGAACGCCGTGTTTTCGATCACCGACGCCGTCGCGGACGGCGAAGACGGCGAGACGAGTTACCGTGTCGTCATCGAACGGGGCGACGACGACGAGATCACGACCTACGAGAAGTCGACGCTTTTGATTTACGATCACGACGGGGAGTTGCTTCGCGAACGTAGTCTCATCCCCAGCGGCGTCGAGATCTGAGTCGCGGACCCGACCGACCGTGGCCTCCCGGAATCCGGGCGTGGTACTTACGGACGCCAAACGGACTCACTCGAACGCCAGGCGGTCCCCGCTAACTCATACGTGGCTCATCCGGACGAAAACGCGGACCCTCAGGCACCGAACTCGGATTCGGTGACCCGGACGGGGAGGGTCTCTTCGACGTCGTGGAGGTCGTAACTCGGCAGTTCGGGGCCGGTTCGGGCGACGAACATCGGCTCGAGAAGCCGTCCATCCTCGACGCCGAACACTTTCAAATACCGTCCGGATTCCTCAGGCGGACAGTCGTTGTCACGGATCGCCGACGCGAGCGCACGGGAAACCCACTCCTCGTCGCTGATCGAGGGTTCGAAGACGAGAGATTCATCGACGAACCGGACCAGATACCAGTTGAGATCGTTCAGGAACGAGACGGCCGCCCCCAGCGAGACGGTTTCGAGCGCGACCGTGTTCTCGTAGGGGGCGGTGAGGTCGTACGTGGCGAGCGCATCGCGGGACGTCTCGCGGCTGACGAGTTCGTAGCGGAGTTCGACGTCGTCGTCGCCGACGAGACACACCCGCGTCATGGATCGAGATGGACGGCGAGGGGAAAAAGCGGTTTCGCCTGCATTCGGCGATTCCCCGTAAATCGAACCGAGCCGACGGTTCCTGAATCGAACGGCGGTTCGATCAAAACGTCGTCAGTTCGCCCTCGATCACCCGCTCCGTGATCGAGGTCACGTCGGCGAGCTCGCGGTCGACGATTTCGGTCACCGCGGCGTCGATGTCCTCGACATCGACCCCCGCCTCGGTGACGAGGGTGGCGTCGGCGACGTGGGGGCGATCGATCGGTTGACCGATCTGTGAGAGCAATCGGATCCGGATCTCCTCGATGCCGTCGACCTCGTCGACGACCGTTCGAGCGATCTCCGTCGAGAGCAGGTTGTAGATCTTGCCGATGTGGTTGACGGGGTTCTTTCCGGACGTCGCTTCCATCGACATCGATCGATTCGGCGTGATGAGCCCGTTCGCGCGGTTCCCACGGCCGACGGAGCCGTCGTCGCCCTGTTCCGCGCTCGTTCCGATCGTCGTCAGGTAGAGCGATTCCTCCTCGTAGTCGTCGGCGGTGTTGACGTAGACCGTCACGTCGCGATCGGTGTACTCCGTCGCGAGTCGCTCGACGAACGAGCGAATACCGGCGATCGCCGCCTCGT
>CAZLHT010000278.1:0-2753 GCA_964559185.1 uncultured Natronomonas sp. | reverse complement strand
AGTCACGAGCATTGTCCGGCTGATGTACAAACGGATCACCCTCTGAGAGTCTCAACAGAGCCGCTCCGATCGACGGCGGCTCCAGAACACGCCGCCGCGGACGTTTGGAATATTCCAAGAAAGGTGTATCCGGGACGACGGCGTAGGAGGGACAATGAGCAAGCGTTCGAACGGCGCCGGAGAGGGAAGAGACGGCCGGCCAACCGAACTGTCCGTCACGCTATCCGTTCCGGAGATGGATTGTCCCTCCTGCGCCGGGAAGGTCGATTCGAGCCTCGACGGCGTCGACGGTGTCATAGAGTCCGACCTCCGTCCGATCGCTGGCACGGCCACGGTAACGTACGACCCCGATCGAATCGACGAGGGTGACGTGATCGCGGCCATCGAAGCCGCCGGATACGAGGTGGCGAATCGCTCCGGCCATGTGAGCGACGAAGACGATGCCATCGCGCCGGCGTCGGACGTCTGGACGAGCGAGCGGGCTATCAAAACGTGGGTCGGCGCTGTATTTCTCCTCGGCGGACTTCTCCTCGAGTTCGTCCTCGTCGAATGGAACGTAACGGTGCTCACGACGCCGCTGTTCGAACTCATCGCGGCCGATTTGGCGTTCGTCGTCGCAGTCCTCGCGAGCGGAATACCGGTCGTCCGGAGCGGTTACTTCTCGGCGCGAAACCGAAGTCTCGACATCGACCTCCTGATGGGGTCGGCGATCGTCGCCGCGGCGGGGATCGGTCTCTTCGTCGAGGCCGCGACGCTCGCCGTCCTGTTCAGCATCGCGGAGTTGCTCGAACGGTACGCGATGGACCAGACGCGTGATTCGTTGCGCGAACTGATGGAACTCGCGCCGGACGAGGCGACGGTCGTCCGAAACGGCGAGGAAGTTATCGTCCCCGTCGAGGACGTTCGGATCGGCGAAACCGTCGCGGTCCGGCCCGGGGAAAAGATCCCCGTCGACGGGGCCGTCAGCGGCGGAGAGAGCGCGGTTGACCAATCGCCGATCACCGGCGAGAGCGTTCCGGTCGATAAATCCGACGGCGACGAGGTGTACGCGGGAACGCTCAACGAGTCGGGCTACCTCGAAATCGAAGCCACGAGGACGGAAAGCGAGTCGACGCTCTCTCGAATCATCGACCTCGTCCGCACGGCCCAAGACGAAAAGACCGAGAGCGAGCGGTTCGTCGATCGATTCGCTGGCTACTACACCCCGGCCGTGGTGGCGCTCGCGATATTGACAGCCGGGCTCCCGCCGCTTTTGATAGACGGGAGCGTCATCGTTGAGGTCGGCGGATACTCGCACATGTTCGTCGGCGAGTGGCGGACCTGGTTCGTTCGTGGGCTGACGCTATTAGTTATCGCGTGCCCCTGCGCGTTCGTCATTTCGACGCCGGTCAGCGTCGCCTCCGGTGTCACTTCGGCCGCCCGTAACGGCGTCCTCATTAAAGGTGGTAACCACCTCGAGGCGATGGGCGAGGTAGATGTCATCGCCTTCGACAAGACGGGAACCCTGACCAAGGGCGAACTCGCGGTGACGGACGTCGTCCCCATCGGTGACGCCTCCGAGTCCGACGTACTCCGGTACGCCGGGGCCCTCGAAAGCCGGAGCGAACACCCAATCGCGAACGCCATCCTGAATCGGGCCGGCGAAAACGACCTTCGTCTGCCCAACGTCTCCGAGTTCAAGAGCGTCACGGGGAAAGGAGTCAGCGGACGAGTCGACGGAGAGATCCACTACGCGGGCAAACCGGGACTGTTCGAGGGGTTGGGCTTCGAGATCGATACTTCAGCGCACCGCTCGGACGGAGGCGAACTCGTCGAGACGGCGATGGACGAGACGCCCACGTGGATCGAAACGATCGAGGTAATGGAACGGGAGGGAAAAACCGTGGTCCTCGTCGGCACGGCCGATCGCCTGCTCGGCGTCGTCGGGATCGCCGACGAGATTCGTCCGGCCGCCGAGCGGGCCATCGAAAACCTCCACCAACTCGGCGTCGCACCGCTCGTGATGCTCACCGGCGACAACGAAGGAACCGCCCGCGCGGTCGCTGATGAACTCGGAATCGACGAGTACCGAGCAGAACTACTGCCGGACGAGAAAGTCGCCGCGATCGAGGAGCTAGAAGCTGAACACGGCTCGGTCGCGATGGTCGGCGACGGGATCAACGACGCGCCCGCCCTGGCGAGCGCGTCCGTCGGCGTCGCGATGGGAGCGGCGGGTACTGATACGGCGATCGAGACCGCTGACATCGCGCTCATGGGTGACGACATCGGGACGGTGCCCTACCTGTACGCGCTGTCGCACAAGGCCAACGACGTGATCCGACAGAACGTCTGGAGCAGTCTGGGCGTGAAGCTCCTCCTCGCGATCGGCGTCCCGTTCGGCTACGTCAGCGTCGCCCTCGCCGTCGTCGTCGGAGACATGGGGATGAGCCTCGGCGTGACGGGAAACGCCATGCGGCTGTCGCGGATGAAACCGGAGCGATTTCTCGAATCCTGAACCCGTCTCCGGTCGTCCGCGCAGACCGACGATCGCCCGATCCCAGTCGCTCTACCGACGGCGTCTCAGCTCGACGGATTCAGCGCTGCGCGCGTGACGTCTCTCGAGTCGGATTCGGCCAGCGCGTCGTCGACGTCGGCGAGATCGAAGTGCGCGTCGATGAGGTCCTCGTAGGGGTATCTCTCGACGTTTTTCTCGAGGAACCGAAGCGCCCGCTTGAGATACCACGGCTGGTACCGGACCGCCGCCTCGATCGTGA
>CAZLHT010000277.1:0-2785 GCA_964559185.1 uncultured Natronomonas sp. | reverse complement strand
CGGTAAGTTCGGCCAACTCTTCCGGGGAGAGCGCTTCGGCGACGCGCTCGTCCTCAAGGAGAATCTCCTCGAACGATCGATCGCTCTCGTGGGTTTCCATCGCGGCGTCGTAGACGATGTCGTGGGCGGTGACTCGACCGACCGCATCGGCGAGCCCCATCATCACGGCCTCGGAGGTCACGAGTCCGCCGTGAATCTTCATATTTTCCTCCATCGCGTCGGCGTGGACGCCGAGACCGTCGAGCGTCTCGCGGACGTTGAAAAGCGCCCGGTGGAGATAGAGGAACGCCTCCGGGATGATCGCGTACTCGGCGTACCACAGGCCGGCATCGCGCTCGTCGTAATTCTCGACGAGCGCGCCCATCGTGCTCGCGTGTCCCTTCAAAAGCGCACCGAGTCCGACGGTTCGCTCGCTCATGACCGGATTGCGCTTGTGCGGCATCGTCGAGGAACCCACAGCCCCCTCCGGAATCGGTTCGGAGAGTTCGCCGATCTCTTCGCGGTTGAGAATCAGGACCTGTCGAGCGATCCGACTGAGGGTGCCGCCGATGGTTGCGAAGGTGTTGAGCAGTTCGTAGAACCGATCTCGGGCGGCAAACCACGCGGTGTTCGGGACCGCGAGATTGAGTTCCTCAGCGAACCGTTCTTGAACGTCGAGGCCATCCTCGCCGAGTGAGGCGAGCGAGCCGACGGCCCCGAATGACTCGACGACGAGCGTCCGTTCGGTGGCGGCCTCCAGTCGATCGACCCCCCGCGAGAGTTCGTCGAGCCAGTCCGCGGCTTTCAATCCGAAGGTGATCGGGAGCGCGTGAACCTGATGGGTCCGACCCATCATCGGCGTCTCCGCGTGTTCTTCGGCCAACTCCACCAGCGTTCCTCTGATCGCCGCCAGATCCTCCCGAAGCAGTTCGATGCCGTCTCGGACGAGTAAGATCGTCGCCGTATCGGAGATATCTTGACTCGTCGCCCCGTAGTGGATGTACTCACCGCCGTCGCCGATCCCTTCCTTCCACGTCTCGATTATCGCCACGGTGAACAGATCGATCTCAGCGATCCTTCGCTCGACTTCGTCGAGATCGAGGTATTCGATCGAGGCCGTTTTCGTGATCTCCGCTGCGGCCTCCTCGGGAATTACGCCGAGATCGGCCTGCGCGCGAGCCAGCGCCGCTTCGGCCTCCATGAATCGCTCGATATACTCCGTCTCGTTGAACACGTCGCGCATTTCGGGGGTCCCAAACGCGTTTTTGAACAGTCTTCCGTTGGCGTGAAACATCGTCCGGGGAGACTTCCCACGCGATGATAAAACGTTCGACACCCGGTGTGTTTCCCAAGACGAGTGGAGGCTCGAAGACGGACACGAGATCGCCCTCTTTCCTTCGGGAGACGGCAAAACCTAACGGGTACCGGCCCGGATATCCGACATGGAGATAGACGAGGCGAGTTCGGTCTGTCGGGACATCGTCGACGAGGTCGGTGCCGCGGTCGTGGCCGACCGGACGTTCTTCGATCGCGTGCTTCTTGCGATCTTGGCCCGGGGACACGTCTTGCTAGAGGACGTCCCCGGAACGGGGAAAACGTTGACCGCTCGTTCGCTCGCGACCGCACTGGGGCTTGAGTTTTCCCGCGTTCAGTTCACGCCGGATCTCTTGCCGGCCGATATGACTGGAACGAACATCTTCGACGAATCGACCGGCGAGTTCTCGTTCTCGCCGGGGCCCGTCTTCGCCAACCTCGTACTCGCCGACGAGATCAACCGGGCCCCGCCGAAGACGCAGGCGGCGCTGTTGGAGGCGATGGAGGAAGGACAGGTCACTATCGACGGCGAGACGCACGACCTTCCGACGCCGTTCATCGTCATCGCCACGCAGAACCCCGTCGAGAGCGAGGGAGCGTTTCCGCTGCCCGAGGCGCAACTCGATCGCTTCCTCGTGAAGACGACGGTCGGATATCCGGAACGGGACGGCGAACTGGAGTTGCTCTATCGACGATCCGGTCGCAGCGAGCGAAGTCCGAGCGTCGACCCCGTCGTGGACGTGGAATCGGTGCTTTCGCTCCGTCGGGCTCCGGAGGAGATCCACGTCGACGACGATCTCTACGAGTACATCGTCGATCTCACGCGGGCGACCCGGGCTGATCGGCGCGTCGAGGTCGGCGTCTCGCCGCGTGGAACCCAGCGGCTCTTCGAGGCCGCCCGCGCACGAGCGGTTTTGGTCGGTCGCGAGTACGTCACGCCGGACGACGTCGTCGAAATCGTCCAAGCCGTCTTCGCTCATCGACTCATCCTGACTCCCGACGCCGCCGTCCGCGACGCCGATCCGGCAGAGATCGTCGACGAGACGGTCGATTCGGTTCCCGTCCCGACTATCGAGTGAATCGGTCCGGAGCGGTCGCGGCGGCTATCGGATCGCCGCGACCAGCGCGATGGCGCCGCAGAGAAGGAATGCGAGCGCCGTCGTGGGTTGGCCGCCGGCCATTCCGAGAAAGATTCCGTAGACGACGGCTCCCGAAATCCCGCCGACCAAGAGACTTCCGCCGACATGGGCAAGTTCATTTCGTCGGGTTCGCGCGTCGCGACCGATCTGTTGGCCGAGATCGTGGGCGTGATCGGCGACGTCCCAGGCGACGACGGCCCCGATCGCTCCAATCCCGGTGAACGCCGGGTCGACGCCGAGTCCACCTCCGACGACGACCGTCGTTCCGAGCACCGCTCCGGAGAATTCGATCAGCCGCCGCGAGGTGAGCGCCAATCCGACGGTTACGCTGAGGACCCCGAGGACGCCGAGTC
>CAZLHT010000276.1:0-2794 GCA_964559185.1 uncultured Natronomonas sp. | reverse complement strand
GCCCCGGAAACCGTGATTCCGGTCGCCCTCCTCTGTGCGGCGGTCCTCGGGGCGTTTCCGCCGGGACACACCTACGCCGTCGAGTTGATTCCGGACGCGCTACAGGGAAGCGGATACGGACTCCTCAGGACGGTCTACATCGGACTCGCCGCGAGCGCCCCGCCGATCGCGGGATACATCGCCGACGGCGGGTATTTTCCCTACATTTTCGTCCTCTTCGGCGCGGTCGCGGCCGGGGCGGTGGCGATCTGTGTCCGACTGCCGTCGATCGAGTGATCGGCCGATCGAAGGCGACGGTCGAGAACGGATCGCCGACCTGGGCGAACGAATATATATTCGGGGGCGGATATTTGAATCATGGGCGCTGATAGCAAAACACGAATCGGCGGGAGCGACGATGGATCCCGCCCGGTCGACCGATTGGCGACGTTCGTAACCTCGTTGACGTACGGCGATCTCTCGAGCGACGACGTTCGGGCGGTCGAACGCGCGTTCGTCGACACGTGCGGGGTCATCATCTCGGGTATGGACGAAAAGTCGACGGAGACGACGATGGAGACGCTCGCCGAACCGGGGTCGGTCCCGCTGTGGGGACGCGACGACGGCACATCGAGCACGTCGGCGGCGTTCGTCCACGGAACCGCGGGACACTCCCAGGATTACGACGACGTCTCGTGGGGGATGTCCGGCCATCCGAGCGTGACGATGCTTCCGGCGATTTTCGCGATCGCGGACGACGCCGACGTCGACGGCGAACGGGCGGTCGAAGCCTACGTCGCCGGTATCGAGGCGCAGTGTTACCTCTCGGCCGCCATCAATCCCTCGCACTACCGGACGGGGTGGCACTCGACGGCGACGCTCGGGACGTTCGGCGCGGCGGCCGCCGCGACGAAAACGCTCGGTCTCGGGTTCGAGGGGACCCGGAACGCGCTGAGCATCGCCGCCTCGCGGGCCGCCGGGCTGAAGAGCAACTTCGGGACGATGACGAAACCGATGCACGCCGGGGCGGCGGCTCGGGCGGGCGTCACCGCCGCGCGGCTCGCATCGGGCGGATTCACCGCCTCGCCGGACGCGGTCGACGGGGACAAGGGATTCCTCGAGTTGTACGCCGGCGACGACCCGGTCGCGCTGTCAGCGCTTCCCGAACTCGATCGGCCGACCGCACTGGGCGAGTACGGGATCAATGTCAAGAACTATCCGTGCTGTTATTACACGCACACGAGCATCTACGCCGCCGAGCGACTCGCCGCGGAGAACGAGGTGGAGCCGAGGGAGGTCGAGTCGATTCGCGTCGTGACGTCGCCGGGACCGGCCGACGCCCTTCACTATTCCGATCCCGAGACCGGCCTCGAAGGGAAGTTCTCGCTCGAGTACACCGTCGCGAGCGCGGTCGCCCGCGAGCACGTCGGCGTCGAGGCGTTCGAGGACGAGGCGGTCTCCGACCCCGACGTCCAGTACGTCCGCGAGCGGGTCGAGTGGGAAATCGACGACTCGCTCGAGTACAACGACACCACGGTCGAGATGCGGATGGAGACCGAAGATGGCGTCTACACGCGCGTGCAGGACGTCCCGCCGGGCGATCCGTCGAACCCACTCTCGGACGAGCAGCTCGAAGCGAAGTTCCGCCGGTGTGCCAGTCGCGTCCTCGGCGGTGCCGCCGTGGATCGAACGCACGAGCGACTCGACTCGCTGCGATCGGTATCGGATGTCGGCGCGATCGTTTCGGATCGAGACTGAGAATTGGGCGATTTTGCCGGCAGTTTTCAGTGGTTGCGCTCGCCGACGACGAACTCGGAGGCGTCCCGCTCGCCCTCTGCAAATTCGTGTGCGCGCGCTTCCAGCGAGACCGAAGAGACGAGCCCCTTCGATTCGAGTAGCCGTTCGGCCGCATCGATCCAGTGATCGTAGTACGCCGTCTCGGTCTCCGTTTCGAGCGCCCCCTCGTCGGTGTCGATCCGCTCGATCAACGCCCGCTGGAACTCGTTCCACTCGAAGACGCCCTCCCGCGAGAGGGCGACGATCAGCCCGAATGCTCTGGCCTGTGCGGGCGAATCGAACGTCGGGGCGTCCTCGTCTATAGCCCCGCCCGTTGAACTCTCGGAACACTCGATCAACTCGGCCAGTCTCGTTCTGGCCTCGGCTTCGTCGATCGGATCGTCAGTCGTGATGGGGTCGGGCGAGTCTTCGGTCATGGCGCACCCGGCCGTTCGACGCCGATCATCGCGTCTCGCGTCACCCGCTCGGCCAACTGGTCCTCCTCGAGGCCTTCGGTGTCCGGCGGGCGCTGTGGAAGAACCATGTATCGGATCTCCGAGCTCGAATCCCAGACCCGAACCTCCACGTCGGCGTCGAGTTCGACGCCGAACTCCGAGAGCACCTCGCGGGGTTCTCGGACGATCCGCGAGCGGTACTGCGGTGACTTGTACCACGTCGGCGGGAGCCCGAGGATCGACCACGGATAGCACGAACAGAGCGTACAGACGACCGCGTTGTGCGTTTCGGGGGTGTTTTCGACCACCGAGAGGTGCTGGAGGCCGATCTCGAAGTCGAACTCCTCGATGGCCTCGTCGGCGTCGTCGAGTAGCAATCCCTTGAACTCCGGATCCGTCCACGCCCTCGCGACGACGCGCGCA
Organism: uncultured Natronomonas sp.; assembly: GCA_964559185.1. Lineage (GTDB taxonomy): Archaea > Halobacteriota > Halobacteria > Halobacteriales > Haloarculaceae > Natronomonas. The sequence continues at coordinate 161 of CAZLHT010000276.1, read as the reverse complement.
CCGTTCATCGGTCCGACCTCGGTCTCGAACAGTTCCAGAACCTCGTTAATCGAATCGATACTGATCAGCTCTTTCTCCAGGAGGAGTGACTGGAGCGCCCTCGTCCGCGATTTGAGTTCGTCCGGTTCTCCCGCGTGGTCGTGACCGTGTTCGTGATCGTG
>CAZLHT010000275.1:0-2794 GCA_964559185.1 uncultured Natronomonas sp. | reverse complement strand
CTAGGCTGGTTATGACACCTCCTTGACATGGAGGAGGCCGGCGGTTCAAATCCGCTCGAACCCATATTGCTGCCGCGAGCACGTTCGCGAGCGTAGCGAGGAGTGTCCTCACGAAAACTGATCGACTCGGATTTGAAACAGAGCTCCGCACGGAGTCGGGCAACGGAATCGTCACGGGATCGTTCGGCCGTCGGACGCCCACCTAGGCGAGGTCTTTCGCGTGGACCTTGAGCGAATGGATGACGAAGACGGTGATGAGGACGGCGAATCCCAGGAGGAGCGAGAGGGCAGCGAGGGCCGACCACGCCAGCGACGGGCTGGCGCCGGCAGAGAACTCCGCGGCGGCCGAGTACGATAGCACGATGCCGGCGAGCGTCAGGCCAAATCCGGGGAGTCCGAGAGCGATCACCGGGTGGTCTCGTTCGACGCGTTCCCTGACGTTGTTGACGAGTTCGGCGCCGTGGAGAACGGGATTGTGGCTGCTCGCGTTGTCCACGTCGTAGTCCATCCGGGTGAACACCTCGGCGATTTCGAACCCGTTGTGCCGGGCGTGATACAGGATGTCCAGGCTCGCTCCCATGCGGTTCCCGATTTCGTCCTCGTCGGCGAGCGATTCGATCGCGGTCCGGTCGTAGGCCCGAAAGCCACTCTGTGCGTCGCCGATGTCGGCTCCCGATCCGATCGGCCCCATACTGAGGTTGACGAGTCCGTTGATGACGGCGAGGCCGAATCGCCGGTAGATCGGTATCTGGGTGTCACTGTCCGGGCCAAATCGGTTCCCGATGACGATGGCACCGTCGGTGTCCCGGAGCTGGTCTACCATCCGCGGAACGTCGGTCGGGTCGTGCTGGTGGTCGGCGTCCAGGACGACGAGGCAGTCCACGGGCCGACGAGCGGCCTCCTCGAACAGCGTCTTGAGTGCACTGCCGTACCCGCGGTTCCGGCCGTGTTCGACGACGGTCGCACCGGCATCGCGGGCGAGTGCTGCCGTGTCGTCGGTGCTCCCGTCGTCGGCGACGAGAACCTCGTCGGCGTACTGTGCCGACTCCTCGACTACCTCCTGGATCGTTGCCGCCTCGTTGTATGCCGGCGTCCCCACCATGACCGTCGTCTCCGAGGACTTCGGGACGGCGTCGACCAGCACGTCGGAGTTCGATCGGAACGCCGCGAGCGATTCGTCGAAGTCGATGCGTTCGATGGGGTCCGATTGCAGGATGATGCCGGGACGTGACCGACAGCGGGCACTCGTGAGGAGGGCGGTGTGCAACGACCCCGAGTCGTGCCCGTCGGACTCGACGTCGACGACGGTCGCGCCGAGCTGGGCGATCGCTCGGAGCGATTCCGGGTCCGGCTGGCCGTCCGGGACGACGAGCACGTCGTAGCCTCGTTCGGTGGCACGCATCGTCGTCCGGACGACGCCGTCGACGTTCCGTTCGGTGACGACGACGCCGATAGCCGGCCGGTATGGTTCCGAATCCACGGACTCCACGTCCCCAATCCGTGACTCGGCGCCCGTCGATCGATCCTCGATCCCGTTCGATGGCTCGTCGGGGTCGACGACCATCGCCTCGGAGCCCCCACCGTTCGTGGCCGGATCGGGTTCGCTGTCGGTGAGTTCGACCGTCCCGAGCGACGGGACGAGGCGGGCAGGCGGGTACGCGTCGGATCGGACGTGGACCGAGGTTTCGAGCTGGGAGGACTCCCCGAGAGACCCGACGAACTCTAGGTGGCCGTCCTCTCGCCTGCGCCAATCGCCACGTTCGTCGGTACTGTCGAGGATCACTGCCGCGTCGTCGACATCGGGTGGGAGGCGCTCGACCAGGCGAACGTCCCCGGCCGACTCGGCCAACAGCGATACTGCGTACTCGACGGTTACCCCCGCATCGACGGTATCGGTCCGTCGTACGACTTCGAGAGCGTTCGTACTCGTTTCGACGGCATCAACCATGTGTTCTCTGCTCCAACCACTCGCTTCGAGGCCTGCAAGATCCACCACAGGTGTCTCTCCGTAGATTCCACATCCTCGCCGACTGTAGCCATACGAACGATAAAATTACAGTCCAATTACCAACGTCGCGTCACCGGCGGCTGGCCCTAGATAGTTCCTTCTAACAGGTACTGGGACGGCCTCCTCCTGGAATACGACCTATAACTAATCGGAATCCACGGGGTTTGCCGACGATGACTGGCAACGTGCAACGCGTTTGGACCGATCCGACCGCCGATTCAGAAAAGACGTTCCGACCCCGCCTCGCTGCTCGTACCGATCCCGGCCGGGGGACTGCATGAGAGTCCTCGTTACCGGGGGCGCGGGGTTCATCGGGTCTCACATCACCGAAGCCCTGCTCGACGCTGGCCACCACGTCGTGGTCATCGACAACCTCGATCCGTACTACGACGTGGGGATCAAACGGTACAACGTCGAACAGTGCCGCTCGGTCGGCGGGGACCGATTCGAGTTCGTCGAGGGTACGGTGACGAACGAACCCCTCGTCGACGACGTCTTCCGCGAGTTCGACGTCGAGTTCGTCTACCACGAGGCCGCACGGGCCGGCGTCAGGACCAGCGTCGAACAGCCCCTCTTCTATGAACGCAACAACGTCGGCGGCCTGCTCACGCTGCTCGAGGCGGCCACCGACCACGACGTCCGCCGCTTCGTCAACGCCTCCTCGTCGTCGGTGTACGGTCGCCCGGAGTACCTCCCCTACGACGAGGACCACCCGACGAACCCCAAGAGCCCCTACGGAACGACGAAACTGGCCGGGGAGAAGTACTGTGACGTCTGGAACACGGT
>CAZLHT010000274.1:1083-2795 GCA_964559185.1 uncultured Natronomonas sp. | reverse complement strand
TGCCGTCGTCGATCCCCGCCGCGTTCTCGCGGTTGTACGGACAGACGTCGGCCTTTCCGACGAGGGTCAGTCCCGAAATCGGGTCCCAGTCGTCGGAGAGGTTCTCGTTGATCGTCTCGAGGTCGGCTTCGAACTGGCGCAGTTGCTGTTTGACGCTCGTGAGGACGAGGACGCGCTCGTACTCGGTGTCCGGATCGCGAACGAGGTCGATACCGGCGGTGAGCGCGATCATCGTCTTGCCGGTGCCACAGGCACCCTCGATGACGGCGTAGCCGCCGTCCCGTCCGATGTCGATAGCTGTCTCGATGCCGTCGACTTGCGGGTCGTACGGGTGGTCGTGGCCGAAGATCGTGCGCCAGTCCGTCATTCTTGACGTACTCGGGGACGGTCGTCCATATCCTTGACGGACCGACCTGGCCTCGTCATCGGTGATAAAGCCGCGTTCCCCGCGTTCGGATGGCGATCGTGAGGGATCGATTCGATCGTGACGATAGTGACGGAGGCCCGCAGAATTCGATCGTGACAGTGGTGACGACGGCCCGCAGAACTGCCGTTTGAAGGGCGTCCCGTCGCTAGCGTTGGCCGATAGTCGACGCCAAGTCATCGAGCAGCTCCTGATACAGGGACTCAGCCGACGCCGGTCGTTGGGATTCTGAGAGCGCGATCGTCTCCGATTTCCGACCATCTAGGAACACGGTCAAGTGCGTCAGGATCCCCTCGAAGGCATCGAGGTTGTGCGTCGACGCGACGACGCCGCCCCCGGCGTTTACGTACGCCTCGAGCAGCGAAACGACCCGTCGCTGGGAGATGTCGTCGATGTCGGACAGGGGTTCGTCCAGCCAGAGATACGGTGGCGCGTCCAGCAGTGCGATCGCGAGATCTAGCTTCTTCTTGAATCCGCCGGATAGTTCCCCCGCGACCTGTTGCTCCACGTGGGTCAATCGAAGCGTCGACATGATCGTCCGCACCCAGTCGCACCGGGGCGAAATGCCGGCCGTCGTGCAAAAGACGTCGACGTTTTCGGTCACCGTGAGGTCCGTGTAGAAACTCGGCTCCTGAAAGCCGAAGCCGATCGGATGGGCGGGGACGATCACGTCCCCGTTGGTCGGTCGCGTCAGGCCGACGGCGATTTTCCCGAGCGTCGTTTTACCGGACCCGTTCGGTCCGGCCAGACAGTGGAACTCGCCGGTCTGCACCTCGAACGTGATATCGTCTACGGCGAGCAGCGTTCCGTACCGTTTCGTTACGTTTGCGAACGTGAGCGGTCGGACGTCGTCCGGTATCTTCTCGGCGAGGAGCGCCGGGTCGATGTCGTGTACGTAGTGGTCGGCCGATTCCCCGTCGCGTTCCGACGGCTGGTTCCGATCTAGTGTCATGGTACGCTTATTTCGTTCGCCGGTAGTAGCCGATACTCGAGCGCAGGAGGAGCCCCGTCACGATCGTAAATCCGACGAGGAGTTCGAACCGTGGGCTGAACAGGCCGAGAGACACCCCTTTCATCATCGTACTCCGGATCATCACCATCGAGTGGTACGTCGGAAGGGAGAGCGCGATGGTCTTGCGAACCGATGAGAAGAACCCGACGGGGAAGACGAAACTCGAGAGCGCCAGAATTCCGACCATGACGCCGATATTGACGAAGAGCCCGGCTCGTCGAAGTTTCGCGGCGAACATGATCAAACCGCCCATCGAAGCGAGATACGCGAACGTCA
>CAZLHT010000274.1:0-1073 GCA_964559185.1 uncultured Natronomonas sp. | reverse complement strand
AGTGGGCGTGGTTCAAATCCACCTTCCGCCGTCATTTTGCGAACGTCACGGCGATAACTGCGATCGTGTACAGGTTGAAATGGGAGATTCGATAGCCGGCGTAGAGACTCACGAGCTGGAACACCGTCAACGGGAGTATCAGCAGTATCGAATGGAAGGCGATCTTCGCTCCGACGGCGGCTTCGATCCGAGACTGCAGTTCGACCCGTTCGAAGACGTCCCGCTCTCGGTGGAGCTCGAACGGGAGGTAGACGAACGAATACAGCACGAGGATGAGCATCAGCGCCGTCGGGACCAGATACTCCGACAACGTATGCCGAATGCCGATCCGTTCGTGATCGACGGTCACGTCGGCGGGCAGCCGCTCGTTCAAGTGATAGCTGAGTAGGCTCTCCGTGTAGTTCGCGGCTTCCTGGAACGGCGAGATCCGCTGGTCCGAAATGAGCGTGACGTTTACGTCCTCCCCTTCCTCGAACGATCCCTCCGGAATGACCATCACGAGATATACGTCTTCGCGTTCGAGCGCAGCGACGGCCTCCGATCGAGACTCGTACCGATCCGGCGACGCGTACAGCGCGGTTCCGGCCTGAACGACCGCCATGTCCGCTTCGGAGACGTTATCGCCGTCCGCGGTGATCCCGATCGGGATGTCCTCGGGAACGGTCTGTTGGAACGCCGCAGTACCCATCGCAACCGACCCCGGCAAGAGAACGAGAACAACGAGCACGACGGCGATGTTCCGTCGGAATTGGAACCATTCTTTTTTGAAAAACGCCTTCAGCCCCATTCCTGCGTGCTATTGTCATATAGAGGTATTATATTTTATGGCTCGTTGAGAGATGGTTTGTAATGACGGTAATTTCCAATGATGTTTTCGATGACAACACTCGTCCAAACCATCGTCACTCGCAGTGATACGGTCCGATGCGACGAATCTGCCGGCCGTAGAGTTCATATGATAAGAATGTCCATAATACACCATGGTTGAAAGTTCAGGAATAGCTGAAGGGGAAGGAGAGGGGAACGCAACCGAACAACGATACGAGTCCCAGGGCACGGGAGGCGCGGTGCGA
>CAZLHT010000273.1:0-2827 GCA_964559185.1 uncultured Natronomonas sp. | reverse complement strand
TTCGCGTGAATGCGGCGAGTGCCGTCGGGATCTTCGCGGTGATCCGACGACCCTTTCGGAGGTTGGTGTCGAAATCCGTGGGATCGACGTCAGGGTCGGCGGCGGGGTCGTGTGCTGACAGCGCCGACACGATGGTGCGAGTGGCGGCCATCGGCGCTTCGTCGGCCTCGGCGAGGTCCGAAATGAGGCGGTGAATGTGTCCGTCGAGATAGCGCTCTTCGGCCATCATCTCGGTGAACGTCGCCAGCTCGTCGGCGTCCGGCAATTCACCGTGCCACAGTAGGTAGAGAACCTCCTCGTAGCTGGTGTTCTCCGCGAGATCCTCGATCGGATATCCGCGATAGATCAACTCGCCGGCGTCGCCGTCGATATAACTCAACGACGACTCCGCCACGAGCACGCCCTCCAACCCTTTTTTGAGCTCCTCGGACATGTAACAGCGGTTTCTACGCCCTGCAAAAAAGGATTACCGTTCGTGAGGGTGATGGCAAGGCGACTGGGCGCAGACATACCAACGACCGGTGATGGTATCGGCGAGGTATCGGGCGAATTTCGGTGACGATTCCCCGGAAACTCCGGCGGGTATCAGTAGGTCTAATAATATCGCCGAAAGCAGTACCGGTAATGACGACCCTCGGCACCGCGAGCGCGTCCCCCGGCGAGATGGACTCAGGACGGCTCCCGGTCGGCGAAGCGAGAGACGGTTCCGAAGTCGGACTTCCGGTCGCGGTGATCAACGGCCAGCGGGAGGGCAAAACGCTGTACATCCAGGCCGTTTCCGACGGGGACGAACTCAACGGATTGGGGGTTATTCGCCGGTTCGTTCCCCAAATCGATCCTACCGAAATCGCCGGCGAGATACTCATCGTCGGAATCGTGAACCACTACGGATTTCAGGTTGCCGAACATCGGAATCCGATCGACGACACGAAGCTCAATCGAACGTATCCGGGTGACGCGTCCGGAACGACGTCCGAACGGATTTCGGCCGCAACCTTCGAGGCCGTTTGCCGGTCCGATCTCGTGTTGGATCTCCACCAGGGCTCTACGTCGTGCATGATCGACGAGGTCCGAGTTCGCTGTGGCACCCGCCACAGGCTGCATAGCGACTGTCTCGAATTGGCGAAGGTGTTCGGCTGTGGATACATCCTTGATCGCAAAGGGCCCGACGGACAACTCGCCCGCGTCGCACCCGACGAGGGTATCCCGACGATCGATCCCGAGCTCGGCGGATCGGTCGGCTGGGACGAGGAGTCGCTCCAGAAGGGTGTCAAGGGGGTGTTCAACGTCCTCTACGGGTACGGATTCCTCGACGACGAAGTCACGACCGCGCCCCAGACACGCGCGACCGGGTTTAATCAGTACGGTTCCCCGGCGGGCGGCCTCGTCAGCTTCGAGGTCGAACTCGGCGATGAAGTGTCGCGGGACGAGACGCTGTTCGAGATCACGGATCCGTTCGGAACGGTGAAAGAACGGGTCACGGCGAAATCCAGCGGGATCTTCTGGCGACATCGACGATTACCGCAGGTCGCCGCGGGTGAATACGTCTGCTCGGTCGGGACGGATCTCGATCAGTACTGATCAGTACGACCGTCCGTCGATTATAAACGAAACCGCGGCCAGGTCACCTATGACGCGAGGAGTTGTCGACGGTTGACCGGGCCGTAGCGCGGATCCTCGCCGCCGGTATTTGACTCCCGCCCGTTTGCCCGACCGAAACGCATAGGGAATCCGCCGCCGACGTCCGGGTATGTCATTACACTGTCCGGAGTGCGGACAAACCTACGAGGACCGGTGGCGGTGCCGTTGTGGCGCCCCGCTCCGATTCGAAGAGCGACGTCCCCCGTCCGTCTCGGCTCCGATCGAAGCGGATATCGATCCCCGAGAAGGGCTTTGGGCGTTTTCCGAACTCGTGCCCGTCGAACGTCGCGTCTCGCTCGGTGAGGGCTACACGCCGCTCGTCAACGCGTCCGAATGGAACGCGGCGTTCAAACTCGAGTACGTCTTCCCGACGGGATCGTTCAAGGATCGAGGGGCCACGACGATCCTCTCTCGGGCCGTCACTCTCGGCGTCGATCGGATCCTCGACGATTCTTCCGGAAATGCCGGTGCTGCGATCGCGACCTACGCCGCCCATGCCGGCCTCTCCGCGGAGATTTACGTCCCCGCCGACGTCAAGGACGCGAAACTGCGTGCGATTCGCCGAGCGGGCGCGGAAATCGTCCGAGTCGAGGGATCGAGGGAGGCTGTGACCAACGCGTGTATCGACGCCGTCGAAGCCGGTGAGGGATGGTACGCGAGCCACGCGTGGAATCCGGCATTCTTTGCCGGAACGGCGACGATGGCCTATGAGATCTCCCATCAACGCGACTGGTCGGCCCCCGATGCGGTCGTCATGCCGCTCGGACACGGGACGATGTTTCTCGGCGCGTACCGTGGGTTCAAGCGGCTGTACGATGCCGGATGGATCGACCGGTTGCCGAAACTCCTCGGCGCACAGGCGACCGGCTATGCGCCGATCGTCTCGGAGCTTCACGACAGTTCAAACCGATTCGAGGACAATGAAGTGGCCGACGGCATTCGAATCAGAGAGCCGGTCCAGAAAGCCGGAATCCTGGATGCGATCGACGCGTCTGACGGCGACGCAATCGCGATTTCTGAATCGGACACGGACGCCGAGTTGGACCGGCTGCACGAGGCCGGATTCTACGCCGAATCCACCAGTGCCGTCGCGCCTGCGGCGCTCAGGGCGTATCGCGAGCGAGGTGTCATCGACGAAAACGACGATGTCGTCGTCCCACTGTCGGGAAGCGGCCTGAAGCAGTAG
>CAZLHT010000272.1:0-2837 GCA_964559185.1 uncultured Natronomonas sp. | reverse complement strand
CGGTCCGCTCGTCGGCCGACTCGAGGATCGACCGGACGACCGGCGCGAGTCCATCTCTGGTGTTCATTACTGTACATTAACGCACGTATTTGCACATAAGGGTTGCGTCTCTCTCCCTCAGTTCGGCGCCGGGGACTGGAGAAACGAACCGACGGCGAACTCAAACTGCCGAACGCGAAAAGTCGAAGCCGCTACAGATCTGGCACTTCGCCGCCGAACGCCTCGATGAGCTCCGGGACGACCTCGAAGAGGTCGTCCACGATGCCGTAATCGGCGATGTCGTAGATCGGCGCGTTCGGGTCCGTGTTGATCGCGACGATCGTATCGGAGCCCTTCATGCCGGCGACGTGCTGGACTGCGCCGGAGATACCGATGGCGATGTAGACGTCGGGCGTGACGACCTTGCCGGACTGGCCGACCTGGCGGTTCTTCGGCAGCCAGCCGTTGTCGACGATGGGGCGGGACGACGAGAGGGTGGCGCCGAGGGTGTCGGCGAGCTCCTCGACGAGCGGGAGGTTCTCCTCCTCCTCGATACCGCGACCGATCGAGACGAGGACGTCGGCTTCGGTGATGTCGACATCGCCGCCGCTGACCTCCTCGAACCCGTTGACGGTCGTCCCGAGGTCGTCCTCGTCGATATCGATGTCGACCGCCTCGATCGTCGCGTCTCCGGGATCGTCCGCCGTCGGCCACTCGGTCGGCCGGATCGTCAACACGTATCGCTCGGCGTCGATGTCGTAGGTCGTCTCGACTTTCCCGCCGTACTGCTCGCGAGTGACCTCGATACCGTCGCCATCCTCGAAGGCAATGACGTCGGTCACGAACGGGAGTTCGAGACGCCCTGCCACCGAGGGCGCGTGATCGAGCCCGTTCACCGAGTTCGGCAACAGAAGTGCCGTCGGGTCGAGTTCGGCGTGGAGCTGCTCGATCGCTTGCGTGTAGATTCCGTGGTTGAACTCCTCGCCTTCCGTGACGGTGTATATCGTGTCGACGCCTTCGCGATTCAGTTCATCCGCAAAGCCCTCGACGTCGCCGCCGATGACGGCGACCGCGAGATCAGCCCCGAGATCGTCGGCGAGTTCGCGGCCGGCGGTCACGAGTTCGAACGAAACGTCCCGAATATCCCCGCGACGGTGTTCGGCGACGACTAGCACCGTCATCCCTCGACCACTCCCTTATCGCGGAGGAACGCGGCCAGTTCCCCGGCCGTCTCCTCGGCGCTTCCCTCCCAGACCGTCGCGTCGCTCTCGGATTCGGGTTCGTACATCGATGTCCGCCCGACCGGGGACTCGACGACCGCCGAATCGAGGCCGAGATCGGCGAGATCGCTAGATTCGAGCGGCTTCCGCTGGGCCTGTCTGATCCCCCTGAGACTAGCGTAGCGCGGTTCGTTGATCCCCGTCTGGATCGTCAATACCGCGGGCAACTCAACGTCGGTGAGTTCCTCGATCCCGCCCTCGAGTTCGCGGTGGACGGCGGCGACGCCGGCGTCGGTGTCGAGTTCGAGATCGTTGACGACGGCGGCCCATTCGAAATCGATCCCTTCGGCGAGCGCGACGCCCGTCGCGCCGTTGGCGTCGTCGCCGGCCTGCACGCCCGACAGGACGAGATCCGGCGCTTCCTCCTCGGCCACGGCGGCGATAACGTCGGCCTTCGTTTCGACGTCGAGGAACTGTGCGTTCTCGAGCGCGTCGTCCCAAACGCGAACGGCGCGGTCCGCGCCCTTCGCGAGGGCCATCCGAATCGTCTCCTCGGCGCGCTCGGGGCCGATCGTGACCACGACGACTTCCACGTCGTCGTTGGCCTCGCTTATCTGGACAGCCTCCTCGATGGCGTAATCGTCCCACTCGTTGAGATCGTATTCGAGGGAGTTCTCGGCGATGTCGAGCCCCTCGATGTCGAACTCGTCGTCGACCTCGGCTACCTCTTTGACGGTGACGAGTATTTTCATAGCGGTTGGTAGGTGATACTGACGGACGTTCGCGATTAAACGTTTCCGTATCGGACGACGTTCGCTCCGATCTAGGGAATGGTTGACACGTTCAATCGGCGGGCACCGTCAGGGTTCCTCTTCATCCCGCTGGATGTCGCCAACCCCCTCCCCCGGGAGGCTAATGAGGTTTTCCCGACCGATTCGAAGTTTGTGCACCCGATCGTTTTCGTCCATCGCCGAGAGCAACTGCGAGACCTTCGCATTCGACCACCCCGTCTCCTGGACGATCGTCGCCTGCTTCATCCGGCCGCCGCTCCGTTCGAGGAGACGCTCGACCCGTTCTTCGTCGGAGAGGAGATCGATATCCCGGTTCGGCGTCTGTTCGGCCGATTCCGGCGGTTCGGATCCGATATCCGTCCCCTCCACGCGGTCATCGTTCGCGTTCTCGGATTCGACTGACGCATTCGGCGTGGACCTCGTTTCGACCGGTGGGTCGGGGGACGTGGGACCGTCGGACGTGTCGCCGTCTCGGCGACGCGCCAGCAGTATGTACACCCCGACGAGTAGCGCCGAACCACTCGACAGTAATGCCCCGGCGACGAGTGCCGTCGAGAGCCCGTCTCCGCCCACCGGTATGCTCGTTCCGGGCGGGTAGACGATCGAAAGGTATCCCGGTTCGAAGGTCGTCGGTCCCTCCCAGTGGAGGTCTCCCGCATTGGCACCGATGGGCGAGGTCGTCGGAGCCCCGTATCCGGGCGGCGATCTGATCGTCAGAGACTGCTCCGCGGCGAGGCCAGGAAGCCATGTCCCGTCGGTGGTGTTGAACGCGTCGTCGATGTACAGTGTGTCGTCCTCTTCGATTCTGGCGAACGACTCCCAAGTGAAGCTTACCCGAAGCAGTCCC
>CAZLHT010000271.1:0-2854 GCA_964559185.1 uncultured Natronomonas sp. | reverse complement strand
CGTCGGGGCGATCCCTTCGGCTTTCAGCGTCGTCTCCTCTTCGAGCAACGCCGTCGCGAGCGCCGATACGTCGTCGTAGTCGGTATGCTCTGCGATCCACTCGTCGTCGATTTCGCCATCGCCCTCGGCCGGCTCCGCCCGTCGGGAGATGAGCAACTCGACGGTCCCCGGGGAGGGTTCGCCGTGGGCGACCCAGTCGTTGATCTTCGTCACCATGCCGACGTATGCGTCCGTCTCCGGAACGAAGGTCGCGTGATTGACGCGATGGAGGTTGAGCATGCCGAGCGTATCGCGGACGGCACCGCTCTGGTTCACCTCCCCGCGAAGCTGGACGATCGCCCTCATTCTCTGGCCTCCTGTCGCACCCGTCGTGTGTGCTCGGGCGTCCGTGACTCGGAGGCGTTCTGCAGCGCGTTGTACGTCGCCTTCGCGAGGTTGAGCGTCGTCCGGGTGTTTCCGTGACACTTCGTCCAGGCATCTTGGACGCCGGCGAGTTCGAGCACGTGTCGAACCGTCGGCGCGGCCGCGAGTCCGAGTCCGCGCGGTGCGGGCTGGAGTTCGACCTCGACGGAGCCGGCCTTGCCGGTCGTCCGCCGCATCAGCGAGTTTCGACCGCCGGGGCGATCTTCCCACGATCCGGAGCCGAGGGGAACGTCGATGATGTTCAGCTTCGCGATTTCTATCGCCTTCTGGATCGCGCCGCCGACCTGATCGTCCCGTCCCTGCGCGTAGCCCACGTAGCCGTCGCGGTTCCCCACGACGACGACGCACCGGAACTTCACGCGCCGACCGGAGTCCGTCATCCGCTGGACCATGTTGATGTCCAGAACCTCGTCTTCGAGCCCCGGGAGGAGCTGATCGACGAGTTGGGGTTCTTTCAGCGGGAGTCCCGATTGCAGAGCGTCCTGCATCGAGGAGATCTCGCTGTCCGCTACTTTCCGTCCGAGCCGCGTTCGCGGCTCCCATCCATTACTCATAGTTCATCCTCCAAGCGCTCTCGTACCTCGTCGAAGTGGGCCGGAAGCTCCGTCGCGTCGAAATCGCCGCTGTAGAGATCGTCCTCCTCCTCGGCGAATTGCGCGATGTGTTCGCCGCGGGTCCGATCCCACTCGGCGAAGACGTCTTCGTTGTGTGGGATCTCCAGCCCCGCGTCGATCGCTCCTTCCTGTACCGCGAACACCTTGTTACCGGGCGTTGCGGTGTTGAGTCCGATGTCGAGAACGGCCTCCTCGAGACCGGCCTCGATCGCGCGCTTGCCGGCCAGAAGTCCGGTCAGATACGCCGCGGGCAAATTGCCCGTCGGAGCCTCCCAGCCGAACGCCTCGAGATCGTTCGAGGCGGCGTTCGCTATCGTCTCATCACCCTGTGCACCCATCACGATCAGCTGCGCCCTGGTCTGGTCGTTGCTCTTGCGAGCGACCAGGCGTGGCTTGCCGGATTTCAGCAGGCGCAACCTCTGATGGTAGTTCGTCCGTGCCTCGCGGCGACGCCGCATTGGCACGGTGTATCGTGGTCCTGTCGCCATTATAGTTCACCGTATGTGTCGGTTACGTACCGGTTGAGATCCGCGACGCTGTCGAACTCGCCGCCGCTGGCCATCCTGTACAGTTCGCGGTACTGCGTTCTATCGATTTCGCCCTCGTCTCGGAGTTCGCTCAGCTCGCGACGCTGGGCGCGAATTTTACTCTGCCACTCCTCCTTTTCGTTCTGCCGTCCACCCGATTTGCCCTTTCGGGTCCCGTGGCCTTTCCGGTGGCCGTAGGCCCGTTTCTTTTGCCGGGCGCGGGCGCGACCGCGGGAGTTCCCCGTCGCCGCTTCGGCTCGGATCGTCCCGCTCTGGATGAGCTCACGGACGTCGTCGCGCGTGATGGCGTCGGCGATCTCCCCCTGTGCGTCGGGGTCGAACGTGATACGATTTTGCCCGACTTCGAGGATGTCCGCCGCGAGTCGTCTCTGCGCCTTTAGATCCGTCATTCTTCGACCTCCCGTTCGACGTAGGTCGGGTTGAGGACGCGAATTTCCGCATCTTCGGCGAGCTCTTCGATCCGTTCTCGTTTTCGCGCGCCGACGGTCGAGCCGATTCGGACCGCCTGACGGTCGCCGTCGACGCCCTCGAGATCGTCCGTGTTCTCCACGCGAACCTCCTCGAAGCCGCTCGGGTGCCGCCCCCGGATCGCCCTCGGCGTCCGGTAGCCGGCCTCGACCTTCGCGCCTTTGCCTTTGATGCCGCGGCGCTGTTTCGAGAGGCCGCCACGCGGCCGTCGCCACGAATTCGGCGTCCGCTTTTTCTTGTGATAGTCCTGTCGGTTGAACTGCGGTTTGCCGACGCGGACACGCTGGTCGAGGAGGCGCACCTCTTCGTCGGTCAGCTCCGGCGTCTTCTCGGTGAGCCCCCGCGGCCGTAGTTCGGTCTCGACGTCTTCGTCGATCTCTTCTGGTGCCTCCTCTTCCACTTCGGTCTCGGTCTCGTCGGCGACCTCGAGCTCGCCGACGTCGGCTTTGATACGCGTCGCGAGCGCGTTGCCGATTCCGTCGATCTCCGCGAGTTCTCCCTGTGTGAGCTCGCGGATGTCCTCGACGGTCTCGATCCCGGCTTCGCGAAGCCGTTCTGCCTTCGAGTCGCCGACACCGCTGATGTCCGTCAGCTCTCGCAGTCCGCCCTCGTCGTCGGCTTCGGCTTCGACTTCGGTTTCGACTTCACCGTCGTTGGTATCGCCCTCGACGTCAGCTTCCGCTTCAGCTTCGGGTTCGGATTCGAGTTCGGATTCGGGTCCTTCGTCCGTCTCGACGTCTGCGTCGACCTCGTCGTCGATCTCGAGCTCGCCGATGTCGGACTTGATACGGGCGGCGAGCG
>CAZLHT010000270.1:0-2875 GCA_964559185.1 uncultured Natronomonas sp. | reverse complement strand
GTCGGTCGTGTTCGCCTCGTATTCGACCGACTGAACGTCGGCGGTCTGGAGCGCTCGATCGACGCACTCCTGTAACTTCGCGGCGACCGCGCCGGGGAACGCGTCGTCGAGCGTCGTTCCGGTGAGTTCCGCCGCGGGCATCGAATACAGGTCTGCGGATTCGGGCCGGACCTTCGCCTCGAGATAGGTGCCGTTCTCGCCGATGACGAAGGCTTCGTCGGGCAGTTCGTTTGCGAGGATACGGTGGTATTGGCCGTCACCGTCGTCCGATGGAGGCCCGGGGGACGACTCGATCGTCGAGACGATCCGATCGATCGGGTCCGTATCGCGTTCCGTCGGTACGTATTCGGTCGCGTCGGCCCGGAGCGAAACCGTGGCGAGTCGTTCACTCCCCTCGCGTGGTGCGACGATCGTCGGCACGCCAGCCAGTTCGGCGTGAACCCGCCGGAGCACGGTCTGTATCTCGCCGGGGCAGTCGAGTTCGATGACGACGGCGCTCGGCGTGACCGAGGCCGTCTCGCCGTCGGTACTCGCATTTGCGTCGCCGGTCGGCTGCGATTCGCTGCCGTCTGTCGGGTATAACTCCCAGCCGCCATCGTGCTCGGCGTCGCGTTGCTCCGTGGTCGACTCGAGTATAGCGTCGCGGTCGCTGGTCGCAGGAACCGTTCGAACGTCGTGGTCAGTCGCCTGCTCGAGGCGGGGTTGAAGACGGCTCTCCTGGGTCCGTGCATCCGTCACGATGACGATCGGTCTCGATCGATATGCAACCTTCATCCGTGTGTCTCCGTCCGCAATCCGCCCGATTGGTTCGTTTCCGAACCCTTTTCTATCAAAACGCCACTGTAGAATAAAAATCTACTGGTCGGACATTTAATTGCTCGAGACCGCACGATCGGTGAAGACACCTCGAGCGTGGTTCACGGGCGCACAACGCTGTCGCTGTCCGCGCGGAGCATCGTCTCAGCAACTCGGTCGAGTTAACCGCTCGGACGGCTCAGAGTTCGTCCGCCGCTTTCAATTCGGCGATCAGATCGTCGACGAGAGAGTCGACGTCCTCGTAGGGGAAATCTCCACCGGCAGTCTTGGTGTTGAGTTCCATCGCGGTCATCGAGAAGTCGCCGGACTCGAATCTCGTACTCGGACCGTCGGGGAGCGCCGGCACGAGATCCATCGGACCGGAGACCGGGTAGTCGGCGTTTTCGAACGCATCGATCATCTGCTCTCGGAGTTCGGCTTCGTCTGCCATGAGTTCGTGTTTTCGTGCGAACACCAATAACTCTACAGGGATCTGATGGGGCCGAGAGTGGATGCCGGTGTCTAGAGCCGTCGCATGAACTCGGGGAGGATCCCCCGCTCGCTCGAGGCGGTTGCCGCGGCCGGTTCGGCCCCGGGCGGATCGAGCTCCGCATCGCCGGGGTCGTCGAACGAGTCGGAATCCGAATCACTGACACTCGAGGATCCGGTCGACGCGCCGTCGGTTTCGGTTGCGGTCGTGCTGGCTGTCCCCGCCGTCGCGGCGTGGTTCGATACGCCGCCATCGGATTCAGCGTCGGACTCGGCGTCGACGACTGCGTCGAACGCTTCCTTGGACGCCGGACCGAAGTAGTAGGGATCGCCGGGAAGCACGGTCCGGAGCTGGACGTTCGCATAGGCGGCCAGCGCCAGCGCGGGGACGAACAACGGCTCGATCCCGAACAGCGTCGGCCCGGCCGTCAGGATGACGAGAAAGACCGACAGCGGCGAGTAGACGAAAAAGGCGACGAGCCGGAAGGCGTTACCGACGTAGCCGTCGACGACGTAGGCGTAGAGACCGTACGCGCCGACCAGGAGGCCGACATCGGCGTAGAGCCCGACGAGAAGGCCGACGTCGCCGGCGACGAATCCGTGGATGAGGACGGCGATCGCTCCCGTCAACACCGTCGTTCTGTTGACGTAGGTCTCGTCGAGCGCCATCCCGAATACGAGCACCGCGAGCTGGATCAGCGGTGCTGCCAGCCACCACGGGAGGGAACTGAGGAGAACGCCGGAATACACGTCGATTACACCCACGTATCCGAGTGGAGTCGGGCCCGTACCTTTAACGTTCGTTCCGTTTCGAGACTCGATACGAACCCCACCGGTCGGCGGAGAGTGAACGCACGCGTCGGCGGTTGCAGGCAGCGAGTACGTGTCGGCGCTCGGCCCGTCGCTCGTCGCGGCCATCGCTATTCGGCGGAGACGCCTCGCCGCTAAACCCGTTCGGCGGGTGGTCGAAACAGTAATTAGTCAGCGGCGAACAGTATGCTGATATGGCAAAGGATACCGTCAGGTACCCCGACGACGTGGTCACGGAGATCGACGCGCTCGTCGAAGACGGTATGTTCGAGAGCAAATCCGAGTTCTATCGGTTCTCCGCGGAGTACGTTCTCGGCCTGATCGATTCGGACCACGAGGTCAAGACGTTCAACTTCGACGAAATCAAGTCCGAACTCGACATCAGCGACCGCGACCACGCCAAAGCGCTCGGAACCGACGGTGGCACCTTCTTCCTCGACGCCGTGATAAACGTCCGGAAACACGGGCTGCGCGGCAACTACGAGGCCGCCGAACGATTCATCGACACCCACTACGACGAGACCGATCAGGAGTGTATCATCCTCGAGGAACTGCTCGGAACCTACCGCGACAAATCGGTATAGAACGGACTCCTCCCAGATACCAGACCGTACTGCAATCGAGTAGCGGAACCGATCACACGCGTCGGCTGCCGACTGTTATTTCGTCTGCCGAAACGGCTCGCCGAGCGCCGCCAGATCGACGTGGTCGCGAACGAGCCGAGCTGCGGCATCGTAGGGCGTCTCGCCAGTCGCATCAGTCGCCGCTGTCGACGCTGACG
>CAZLHT010000269.1:0-2878 GCA_964559185.1 uncultured Natronomonas sp. | reverse complement strand
GCCAGGACCGTCGCGTGGATGTCCTGCTCGAGAAGATCCTCGGCTTGCGAGAGCAACTCGCCGGCGACAACGACCGACGTCGTCGTTCCATCACCGACTTCTTCCTCTTGTGTTTCCGCGACCTCGACGATCATGTTGGCCGCGGGGTGTTCGATATCCATCTCGCCGAGAATGGTGACGCCGTCGTTCGTGACGACAACGTTCCCCGTCGAATCGACGAGCATCTTGTCCATCCCTTTAGGGCCGAGGGTCGTTCGTACGGATTCGGAGACGGCCTTACCGGCGGTGATGTTCATCGACTGTGCGTCCCGTCCGGAGGTTCGCTGGCTCTCCTCCGAAAGGACGATCATCGGCTGATTGCCCATCTGTTGTGCCATAGTCATCGAATGATTGTCTGTGGTTCTATATAAATATTTCTGAACCGACGAGGTCGGAATCGCTGGACAGACCCCGGGTGATCGTGATGACTGTTGGCACGGGTCGTTGGTGCCCGTCGCCACGAAACGAATTTTTATACGCGCCCCGCGATTCTATCGCCATCGGCCGGTTCGCTTTCGGCGGTTCCAATCTAAGCCGAGCGCGACCCGTCAGGGAACCGGTGATACTCGATATCGTTCGATCGCATCTCGTTGTTCCGCCGTTCAAGAAACGAATAGACCGCACCGTGGGGCGCGCCGTCGAGGATCATCTCGGTGGCGCTACGGACTGCGTCGACCTGTTCGGGCGAGCCGATGACGGCCAGCGTCGTCCCGTAGATGACGACGTTCGCCCCGCTGAGTTCGGCCATCAGTTCGCGGGTTCGGCCGTCCTCGCCGATGAGCCGCCCCTTTTTTCTGCGGAGGTCCTTCTTATTCCGGGTCGCGGAGTCGATATCGATGAGTTCGAACAATTGCATGTCGTCTTCGAGCAGCCTGAAGGCGTCCTCCGGGGCGAACCCACGGCCGATGGCCTTGACGATATCGGGCCCTTTCAGCCCGAGGATCGGATCGCCGACCGGCTCGACGCGAACCGAGCCTGTCTCGGAGTCGATGTCGAGACGAACATCCGCGCGGGATTCGATCTCGCGCATCGTTTCACCCCCCTCTCCGATGAGTACTCCGATCCGGTCTTTCGGAACTGTGACGTGTTTCATACCTCGGTTTCGTGATCCGGGCTTTTAAGGATTCGTTGACGTGTCTGCGTGAATCGGTGTGACGACTGTTCGATGACCCCGAGACGACTGTCCTATAACCTCATCTCGTATCTGTACTCCAAACGGATCTCGCCGACGATCTCCACCTCCGCCTCGCGTCCTCGACGGAACCCGATCGACTCGAAGAAGCCGCCGGCGGTGTTTTCGGCAAGGACGCCGCAGGCAATCCGATCGACCTCCCGCTCGCGAGCCCACGCCGTGACGCGATCGAGGAGCGCCGAGCCCACCCCCTCACCCCACCGATCGGGGTGAACGTAGATCGTGTGGAGTTCGACCTCATCGGCCCACGTCCGCTCTGCACTCGCGAAGCCGACGACCGCCTCGTCTTCGGCGACGTAAAAGGCGATCGCGTCGAGGTCGACAGCCGCCTCGAGCAGCTCCGGATCGTAGTACTCCCCGATCGCCGCCTCGATCGTCTCGGGCGCGAGTGTGCCGCCGTACGCAGCGTACCACGCAGCCTCGGCCACGTCGACGATCGCCTCGATATCGCCGGTCGCCGAAGGACGTATCTCTATCTCTGCGGTCATACCGACGCATCGATCCGGTGGAACTCGACGGTGTCGCCATCGGTTTCGACGACCGCGACGGTCCGGTTCTCCGCCGAAACCGTCGGGAAGTGTGCGCCCGGATTCACGACGACTGTGTCGTCCACCGTCCGCTCCTCGCGCACGTGCCAGTGGCCGTACACGACGTAATCGTACTCACCGGACGCCGCCAGGGCGTCGATAACGGGCTTTTCCTCGCCGTGGATGACGGCCAACCTCCGGTCGTCGAGCATCAGCTCAGCGAACCGACCGTGGAGGGTACCCTCCTCGAGTGCGTCGAAGGCGTCGAGCAACCCCTCCCGTTCGCCGTCGTTGTTCCCGCGGACGGCGTGGACCGAGATTCCCTCGCGGTCGAGGTGCGGAATCGTCGGGGGCGCAATGAAATCGCCGCAGTGGACGACCGTCTCGACGCCGAGCGACTCGAAGCGATCCATCGCAGCCTCGATGGCCGGCACGTTATCGTGCGTATCGGAGAGAACACCGACGTTCATACGCCCCATACGAATGCGGGCGAAAAGAAGGCTCGGGGGTCGAAACGCTCTATCATCCGGCAATCGATGGAGCCGTATGTCCGAACGGAACGTCCTCGGCGGGGAACTCGAACCCCTCGGCACCGATCCGGATATTGGCTTCGAACGGGACGGCTGTTGCGGGAGTCATTTCCGGGACCAGGGGCGGCACGAACTCCATGCCGTGATGACGGCGGGTTCCCCGAGTTCAGCAAAGAGCGGGGCAACGACCTCACGACCCCGCGACCGGCGTTTCAATTCCCCGGTCTCTCGCCCGGTGACCGGTGATGTCTTTGTCTCGACCGGTGGATCGAGCCGTTCGAGGCGACGCGGAACCGATGACTTCCGGGGACGACGGTTCCGTCGGTCGTGCTCGAAGCGACGAACGAAGCGGTGTGGGGTACCGTCGAATTGGAAACGCCACGAATGCACGCCTTTGACGTCGATTGGGAAGATGCCGATTCTTGAAGAGAAATATCGATTTTCGAGAGATGCTAATTCCGACGGCCCTCAGAACGTCACCATCCCCGCCTGAACCGCGAAATAGACGAGGAAGTAGAAGACGAAAAGCAGCGCAAGAATCCACTGACCGGCAGTGACATCGGCACGGTCGCCCATCCCGGCTTTGACCA
>CAZLHT010000268.1:0-2889 GCA_964559185.1 uncultured Natronomonas sp. | reverse complement strand
CGGTGATCGTCAAACCCGCCGGCTCGGCCTCCATTCGGGGCACCGACGAGTTCGACCGCTGCCACGAGGTCGCGGGGAAGGTAAACGGCGGCGGCCACCCGAAGGCCGCGGGCTGCAAGCCCGACATCTACGACGACATGCTCGACTACGCGAACCACTGGACGACCCGCGGCGCCGTGACGAAGCGAGTCATCCTGGACGCGTTTCGGGACGTCGTCGCCGACGCGGACGCCGAAAGCGACTCGGAATCCGCCGACTGACTCGCGGAGCGCCCGAATCGATTCGTCCTCGTCGCCGATCGTTCGACCCGTAATAGCCGCTCGGTAGCGAATCCACCATCTCGCCCGGAGCCGACGGATTACCGGCCGGCCACCCGGCGAACGGTCTCGGTCGCTGTGGGTCGTTCTGACAGTTGCTTAATCCGCAATATCGATCCCGAAAAATCATTTATTGCTACCTATAGGTAGCGGTATTTTCACCACATCCTATTCGAAGTACGAAAAGGACAAGTGAGGCGCAAGCATTTGCGAAATCAAGCAAATGGACCTCGATGAGACGAACAAGGCCGTCCTTTATCTCCTCCAGCGGGATGCGAGGCGACTCACCACCAAAGAGATGGCCGAGCAGATCGGCGTCTCTCCCAGTACGATACGCAACCGAATCGAACAACTCGAGGAAGAAGGCATCATCCGCGGCTATCACCCTATCGTCGATTACGACAAAGCGGGGCTTCAGTTACACGTCCTCTTCATCTGTACCGCGCCGAACCCGAAGCGCGAGCAGCTCGCCACGGAAGCGCGCAACGTCAGCGGCGTCGTCACGATTCAGGAGGTACTCAACGGGAAGGAGAACATCCAGATCGAGGCCGTCGGCACGGAAACGGACGACATCGCACGGATCAGCGACGAACTCTGCGATCTCGGCCTCGAGATCGTCAACTCGAAGATCCTCAAGAGCTTCCACAAGCAGCCGTTCGATCACTTCGGTCAACACATCGTCGACGGCGACACGGATGAGTGAGCGCATCGGCCCTGTCGAATACGACGTCGAGACGAACACCTACCGCGTCCGGTACGATCCGGAGGCCGTCCCCCCGAGCGTCGCCGTGATCGAACTGGTCGAGGGGCTCGCCGACGAGGAGTCGTCGACGCTTACCCCGCTGTACGATGTCGTCGATCCGGAAGCGTTCGATACGATCGTCCAGGCCGCGCGGTCGAAGCCGCATCCGCACCGGCTGACGGTCTCCTTTCGGTATCAGAACCTGGTCGTGACGGCGTTCGGCGACGGGGTGCTCGAGGTGACCGCGGCCGACGACGACCGCTCGAGCGACGGGTGACGGAGCGCGATCGGGAAACGAGGGGACGATCGCCACCACCTGTACTCAGCCGACGAGGACCGAACGCTGAGCGAGGCAGTGTTGGACGCGGTCGCCGAATGCGAAGACATCGAACTGATGGAGGCCGACGTTCGACTGTACGATCTCATCGACCCGTCAGCACTCAACGTGTGTTCCGATCCGAGTCGGACGCTGCGGCGACCGTGTCGTTCGCCGTCAGCGATTCGTACGTCTTCCTCCGAGACATCGGGAACGGCGTCGAAATCTGGGTCAGTGAGGACTCTCAGGGCTGAATCTCCCAGTGTGGTACCGCTCCGTGTCTTCCCCGTACCGAACGCTACTCCATCGTCTCTCCAACCCTCGTTGAGTCTCCGGACAGCGTTCGCACTGCGGTCGGCAAACGGCGTCTGAGAAAAGCAGCAACGATCAGTCACATACTTCGTCCGAGGTGGAGTCGTCGTTTCCGAGCACTCGAAAGTCGTTTTCCCCGCAGAGGCAGCCGGTCCGTTTTCCGATCGGTTGAATCGTACCATCGGGCCATCTCTCAGCGGCATAGGCAGACCCGCAGGAAATACACCTGGCGACCGTGCGTTTCCCTTCCCCATCAGGCATTCGTCATCGGTCAACTGTATCTATTCCGTTCAAATGAGGGTCATCATTGACCGGTAAACCTATTTAAGTAGAGTCTTCAATCGAGATTCGCTACCGATGAGAGCAGCGTTTTCTGCAGCACCTTCTCGTTGCCCCGTCGGATTCTGGTCGAGAGAGCTTGTCGGGAGATGCCGAGCTCGGACGCGAGATCGCTGAGACTAGCCTCGCTCGGCGTAGCGAAATAGCCCCGCCGAAGTGCCAGCACGAGCGCTTCGCGTTGTTCCTGTGAGAGATCGAACTGGCGTCTCCGTTCTGCTTCCTCGTTCAGCGTGTACGTCCGTTCGATATGGATCGTGATCTCGTGCTCCGTACAGTAGTTGTGGAACTGCGAAAGTTTATCGTGGTCGTTGAATCGAAGCCGGAACAGCCAGTTCTTGTCACCCTCTGCTTGCAGGACGGTCGCCTGCGATTCCGCAATGCCGGTAATAAGGTCCGTCGGCGAGCCCTCCCACTGGATACGATACAGTCCGCTATCGCCGACCCTATCGAGCGCGAGGAGTTCCTTGACGATCGGACTGTCCCGGACCGTCTCCTCGAACGCCTCGTGATCGGATCCGGTCACCCAGACGAACGGCATCACCTCCAGTCCCGTCGGGACGACGCGCTCGAGTTCGAGATGCAGATCCGGGAGCCCCGAGAGGACCGTCCCCAGCGAAAACTCCCCGCTTCGAATCGTGAACTCCAAGATGACGCTCATGGTCGTAGGGCCGACTACGTCGGCCATCTCCGTATGAATTACCCGGGCCGACCGATTTGTGAGACTGACCGAAACTCGACTGGCGAGTATCGCGAGCCTCGACGGTGCTCACTTCTCGGTCGCCGGAGCGGACTCGAGTGGAGGGAATGCAACGAAAGGACGAGTTCGAGAATGGACCTATATAACAGGTTTCGTGAGATCTGCG
>CAZLHT010000267.1:0-2890 GCA_964559185.1 uncultured Natronomonas sp. | reverse complement strand
CGCGCCATCGGTCCGCCCATCGAACCGAGGCCGATGAATCCAAGAGAGGACATACCGGCGTATCGCTCGACCGTCTCAAAACTGTTTGGTATCGATGGATCCAGTACAGTCCGCGTAGCCGGTGTTTTCGATTCGAAGCCGCTAGGCTCCGCCGACGTCCTCGTCGGGATCGTACAACGCCAGTAGCGCGGCGAGATCCCGCGACGCGAGCCCTCGATCTTCGGCCAGCCGGTATATCGAACTCGCCGTTCCACCGATCAAAAGCGGAACGCCGAGGTCGCGGCCGAACCGTTCGGCGAGCATCGCGTCCTTGCGCACGATCGAGATGTCGGCCTCCGAATCGTACTCGTCGGGGAGGACGAACCCTTCGACGTTTCGCCGAAGGGCATAGCTGTCGCCCGACGCGCTCGAGGCGACATCGAAGAACGTCTCGTCGTCGATCCCGGCTCGACGCGCCATGACCAACGACTCACAGACCGCCGCGGAGTTCACCGCCAGAAGGTAGTTGTTCGAGAGCTTCATCGCGATCCCGGTGCCGCGATCGCCGACGCGGTAGATCGTATCGCAGAAGGTCTCGAAGACGGGTCGAACCAGCTCGAGGACGTCCCCGTCGCCGCCGGCCATCGCCGTGAGGGTTCCCTTTGTCACATTCCGGGGGCCGCCGCTAACGGGGACGTCGAGGAACTCGACATTTCGCTCCTCACAGACCGTCGCGACCCTTTCGGTCGTCTCCGGGTCGATCGTACTCGTATCGACGAGGACGTCGTTCGGCGAGAGGGTGTCGAGAACGCCGTCCTCGTCGAGGGTCGCTGCTTCGACGGCGGCGCTCGACGGCAGCGACAGCAACACGATATCCGATCGGCGGCCGACTTCCCGAAGGTCGGACGCTGCGTGGACTCCGGCCTCCGATACCGATTCGAGTGCGTCGGCGTCGAGGTCGAACGCGACGGTTTCAAACGCACCGGCGATCCGTTCGGCGATCGGACCGCCGATCGTTCCCACACCGACGACGCCGACGGTCGGCTCGCCATCGTCCGTATCGCAGGACGGTTCGGGTCGCTCCCCTGACTCGTTCATGCCGTCTCGAACACTCCTCGGGGTCGCTCGTCCGATCCGTTTCGATCCCGCGCGTCGAAGTCGCGTTCGCGACGGATTCTAATTCGTCTCACGGTCGATACAGTCGGGGGATCGGCTTAAAACCGCTCGGACAAGACGGCGATGGTTCGGCCGTTCGGATGGTTCACGGTGTGAGGACGATTTTGCCGAAGAAGCTGTCCTCGAGGACGCGACGTTGAGCCTCGCCGGCCTCCTCGAGGTCGTAGGCGTCCGCGATTCGAATCTCGAGGTCGCCCTCGCTCAGCAGGTACGCGAGCTTTCGAAGCGGGACCCGGAGGTCCGGCGTGTTGAACATCGTCATCATCGTCAGCTGGAGGTCCTTTCTTCGGGTCGCCGACGAGCGGTCGAACGCGACGGCGGTCTCGTTCTCCCCGATTCCGAGGACCCGACAGCCGACGTTCGCGACGTCGGCGTCGAACTGGAGGTACTCGTCGAGTCTGTGATCGACGATCACGTCGACACCGCCCCCGCTCGCCTCGCGAACGGCGTCTTCGAGGTCCGAACGGGAGTAATCGATGACTGCGTTTGCTCCGAGTTCGGACAGTTCGTCGTGATACTCGGGTCTTGCGGTTGTGACGACTCTTGCCCCCGAGGCGGCCGCGATCTGGACCGCTGCGTGACCGACGCCCCCGCTCCCACCGTGGATTAGACAGACGTCCGCCGCCTGCAGGTTCCCGTGGTCAATCAGCGCGCGCCACGCCGTGCCGGCGACGACGCCCGCACCGCCAGCCGTCGTCGTGTCGACGCCGGACGGCAAGCGGACGAGCCGGTCGTCCGGGACGGAGACGTACTCGGCGTATCCGCCGTAGTGGTTCTTGCCAATCCCGGTCCCGTAGACGGGATCGCCGACCTCGAAGCCAGAGACGTCGTTGCCGACCGCAGCGACGGTCCCGCCGACGTCGATCCCCGGGATCATCGGCAGCGTGAACGGTTGGGTCGCCCCTTCCCTGATGTACGAATCGACCGGGTTGACACCCGCGCCGTCGACCTCGACCAATACCTCGTGTGCGGTGGGTTCCGGCGTCTCTATTTCTTCGACTTGCAGGACGTCCGGGCCACCGTGTTCGTGAAAGCGGACTGCGCGCATGGCGTGTATTTCTACACGCGTCGATATAAATCCGAACGAAAGGTGGTTTTCCGAGGGTACGGCAGGTAATTGACCCATCATCGAAAGCGCACTTCGAGTGCAAGCAGGTCGACCACGAACCGAAAGACGCGATCGCGACGGGCTATCGTGGCTTGAACTTCGGGATCGCGAGGTCGTCCTCAACGCGATCGAACGTGACCTCGACCGCCATCCCGTTTTCGACGTCCTCGGGTTCACAATCGACGACGTTCGTGTACATCAGCGGTCCCTCATCGAGGGCGACGTAGGCCACGACGTACGGAACATCCGCCTCGAAAGTTGGGTGTTCGGTCGCCCGCCGGATCACGGTATGGGCGTACACCGTTGCGGTACCGTCAGCCTCGAGCCACCCCGGATCGTCGGCCCCACAGGCCGTACATCCCGGCCGGGGGTAGAACTGGCGGTGACCGCACGCGGGACACTCCTGTATCAGGAGCCGCCCCTCGGCGGCGGCCGACCAGAACGTCCGGTCCCGTTCGGAGACGGTGTCTGGACGCGGGAATTCGACGGTCACGCCCGACACCCCGCTTCGAGCACCATCGCTGAGTTCGCCGACAACACGCCATCGTAGTTGGCGGAGACTCCCCCGACGCCGGTGATAAATCCCGATTCGGCGTCGGGAACCTGTCTGGAACCGCCCTCACCGCG
>CAZLHT010000266.1:0-2903 GCA_964559185.1 uncultured Natronomonas sp. | reverse complement strand
GGGGCCGACGGAATTGTTATGTGTCCGCCGCGCCGTTTCGCCAACATGACGGAGTTAGCGTCGAGTACGGATCGTGACGCGCTGCGGAACTACGTGAATGGCGAATGGACCGACATAAGCGGCAGCGAACGTCAGGCGGTCGTCGATCCAGCGACCGGGGAACATCTCGCCGAAATTCCCTTTAGCGACGAGGATGACGTCGATCGGGCGGTCCGGCGGGCCGAGGCAGCGTTCGCGGACTGGCGGTCGACCCCGGTGGAAGCGCGGATCCAGCCACTGTTCGAACTCAAGGGACTGCTCGAGGAGCACGAATCCGACATCGCGGAACTGATCGTCCGCGAACACGGGAAGACGTTCGACGAGGCCCGCGGCGAAGTCCGGCGGGGGATCGAGAACGTCGAAGTCGCCTGTGGAATCCCGTCGATGATGCAGGCCGGAACGCTCGTTGACGCCGCTCCGGGCATCGACGAGAGCGCGGTCCGGCAACCGCTGGGCGTGTTCACCGCCATCACGCCGTTCAACTTCCCCGCGATGATTCCGCTGTGGTTTCTCCCGTACGCAGTCGCCACCGGCAACGCGTTCATCCTGAAGCCAAGCGAACGGGACCCGCTGACCCCCCGTTATCTCTTCCAGTTGATCGACGAGGCGGGCTTTCCCGACGGCGTCGTCAACATGATCCACGGCGGTCCGGACACCGTCAACGCCTTGCTCGATCACGACGACATCGCCGGCGCGTCGTTCGTCGGGAGCACGCCCATCGCAAAGCACGTCTACGAGCGTGCCGCCCGGAGTGGCAAGCGCGTCCAGGCCCAGGGTGGCGCGAAAAACCACGTCATCGTCACCGAGACTGCGGACCTGGAGTTCGCCGCCGAGAAGGTACTGTCGGCCTCCTGTGCCTGCGCCGGCGAGCGGTGTCTCGCGCTGGACAACGTCGTCGTCGAGGAATCGATCTACGACGATTTCGCCGAGCGAACCGTGGCTCTCGCCGACGACATGACCGTCGGTTCGGGCCTCGAGGACGACGTCGACATGGGGGCGTTGATCACGCCCGAGCACGAGCAGAGCGTCCGCAACTACATCCAGACGGGGACCGAGGAGGGAGCAACGCTACTCCGTGACGGTCGCGACCTGACAGTCGAGGGGGCCGAGAACGGTAACTTCCTCGGCCCGACCGTCTTTGGGGACGTGACCACCGACATGGTGATCGCCCGCGAGGAAATCTTCGGACCGGTGGTCAATCTGCTGTCCGCGAGGGACTTCGACGAGGCCGTCGAGACGGTCAACGAGAGTCGCTTCGGCAACGCTGCGAGCATCTTTACGAACGACGGCCGCGAGGCCAACCGGTTCAAGAAGGAAGTCGAGGCCGGAAACCTGGGCGTCAACGTCGGGACCGTCGCTCCCATGGCTTTCTTTCATTTCGGCGGCGAGAAGGACTCCTTTTTCGGCGACCTCCACGCGCAGGGCGAGGACATGATTCAGTTCTACACGGACAAGACGGTGTACATCGAGCGCTGGCCGGACCAGTAGACCCGGTCGCTCGTCCTCGTTCCTGTCATTCGCCGGCCCAGCCGGCCGCGCGAATCCTCTCCCCCCTCGTAGCGACACTCCTGGGAAATCACTCGAAGAAAGGGAGAAATGCGATGGCATCCTCGTCGAGCCCACGCGGTCCGGTCGGTGTATCGCGCCCCGTCTTCCAGCAATCGGACCGGCGTCCGTCGCGAGGACCGTCCGACGTGTGGCTGGTGGTGGCCCGTCGAGATCGATCCTCGTTTCGGTTGGGGGGGGGGGCTCTCTCGAGCCCCCGGCCGTATTTAGTGAGGGTGGTAACACCGATAGCACTGTTGAGGATCACCCGGTGAGCTTCGCTCATCGTGGCTTTCAGCACTTCTCGATGTCGATTCCGTTCGGAGTCGCGTAATTACACACTGCCGACCCCCGAGACCGAACATTTTTCTCTCACAGATGGTATATATCACGTATGATCCTGGCAACAGTCGATGGCGAGACGGAAGAAGACAACGTGGTCGATGTCGGGTACGACCTCGCACGCGCCTTCGGAGTCGATCTGGTAGTGTTGAACGTCATGGACCAGGAGGAATTCGAGACGCAGTGGCGCGACGATTCCGTCGAGTATTACGCCGATGACGCAACCGAGGAAGCGGCGAACCGGGCGCAGGCGGTCATCGACGCCACGGTCGGTGACGCCGACGATGTCGTCGCCAAAGGTCGCGTCGGTGAAGTGGTCGAGGAAATCCTCGCAGAGGCCGATCACCTCGACGCCCGATATCTGGTCGTCGGTGGCAGGAAGCGGTCCCCGACCGGGAAGGCGCTGTTCGGGTCGGCCACGCAGTCGGTGCTCCTCTCGGCCGATCGCCCCGTCATGACGACCCTCACCGCGTAGGTTCGCCGTCGGTTGTCCCGGCCAGGGTTCGACCTCCCGGCCCGAGGAGCCAGCCGCCCTCCCAAACTCCTATATCCCGTGCCAGCCTCGCCCCCGACATGGAGCGATCGAGTGAATTCCTCGTCACGACAATCCTGCTCGATGTCGTTTTAATCGGGCTACTCCAGATCGTGCAGCCGCCGGGCGACCCGAGGGTGTACATGATCGCCGCGCTGGTCGTCGTCTCCCCGTTGCTCGCCTACCTCTTCGCCTATCGATGGGACCTCGGCCGCTCGACGTGGCGCCATCGAGACACTAACTAAACGGTGTTGCCGCCGTGGTCCCGATCGATCGCGGTGCCCGTCGAGCGCGAACGGACACCGCCGCGGCTAACGCAGCTCGGAATTCGGCTGCATCTGGCGGGAATATCACTATCGATTACTATATCTAAACTTGATAAGTTTGGTGTCGGTCGCAGTCGGAAGGCGGTTCACGACTGGGTCCAGAAGGCCGATCTATAGCC
>CAZLHT010000265.1:0-2906 GCA_964559185.1 uncultured Natronomonas sp. | reverse complement strand
CGATTCTGATGAGTTCGTTCAGCTTTGCGGTTCGCTCGCCGCCGACCGCGCCCGTTTTGATGAACGGGGCGTCGGTGGCGACGGCGAGGTGTGCGATCGTCGTATCTTCCGTTTCGCCGCTCCGATGTGAGACCACCGGTGCGTATCCGTTTCGGACCGCCAGTTCGATTGCGTCGAACGTATCCGAGAGCGTCCCGATCTGGTTCGGCTTAATCAGGATACTGTTCGCGGCTCCCATCTCGATGCCGCGTTGGAGTCGCTGGGTGTTCGTCACGAACAGATCGTCGCCGCAAATTAGCGGCCGATCGGCCCGCGAACCGTCAGCGCGTCCGAGACGGTCGACGAGTTCTGCGAACCCGTCGAAGTCGTCTTCGTCAAGGGGATCCTCGACGTAAACGAGATCGTACTCCGCTATCAGATCCGCGACGTACTCGATCTGTTCTTCGGGCGTTTTCGTCGCCTCGCCGTAGTGATAGACGCCGTCTTCGTAGAGTTCGGCCCCGGCGACGTCAAGCCCGAAGCCGATCTCGAAGCCGACCTCGTCGGCGACCGTCTGGGCGGCCTCCTCGACGATCTCGAACGCCTCGTCCTCTTCGATAGAGGGTGCCCACGCGCCCTCGTCGCCCTTCGCGGACGGGACCCCCCGACCCGCGAGTATCTCCCCGACCTCCTCGTGGACAGCCGCGTTCGCGAAGATCGCATCTGCGACGGAGGGTGCGCCGACCGGCGCAGCGAGGAACTCCTGTATGTGAGTCGCGTCCGCCGCGTGTTCGCCGCCGCCGATTACGTTTCCGAGCGGGATCGGGAAGTTTCTGCCGCGGAAGGCACCACCGAGGTGTTGATACAGCGGCGCGCCGAGCACGTCCGCGGCCGCCTTCGCGGCGGCCATGGAGATCGCGACCGCGCTGTTGGCACCGATCTCCGAGAAGTTCGCCGTACCATCGGCCCCGCGAAGCACGTTGTCGACGCCGCGCTGATCGCCAGCGTACACCTGTCCTTCGATCCGCGGGACGGCGAGTTCGCGTGCGCTCGCGAGCGCCTCGTCGGCCGGGATTTCGACGGCTTCGTACTCGCCGGTCGACGCACCGGAGGGGGCGGCACCGCGTCCGAAGCCGCCGTTTTCGGTTCGGACTTCGGCTTCGACCGTCGGATTCCCTCGACTATCGAGAATCCGACGAAGTCGGACCTCGGTGATGAGCGTCATCTCTCACCTCGACGGACGGTGAACGGCAACGCGCCAGCATCGTACTCCTCAGCTGCGACGAGGATCGGCTCGGTCTGGTCGGTGTCGATGAGTACCGGGGCGCCATAGGACACCTGCAGGGCTCTCGCACCGAGGATTCGCGCCTTCTCGTAGCGGTTGGTTCCTCTCATTGGTACGGTGAGACGATATCGACGAGATCTTTATGTGAGACGAGCATCCGCCGGCAGCAGGCGCGCTCGACGCCGAGCTCGTCGAGGACCGCCGCCGGGTCTTCCTCTCCCTCGCGTGCGCGTTCTTTAAACTCCTCCCAGTGCTCGCCGACGACGTTACCGCACGTGAAACACCGAACCGGTACCATCATACCTGCATCACCTCAACGGTAGGATTTCTGGTAGCGGGCCCGTGCGCCGGGGCCGCCCCACTTTTTTGGTTCGGACTGCCGCACGTCGTTGACGAGCAGCGATCGATCGAAGGACATGAACGCGTCCCGGAGTTCAGCGTCGTTGGTGTGTTCGACGAGACCGCGAGCGATCGCCGTTCGGACCGCGTCGGCCCGGCCGGCGAATCCGCCGCCGGAGACGGTGACCTCGATATCGACTTCGTCGCGGAGGTCGTCCTCGGCGATGCGGAACGGTTCGAGCATCTTCAGCCGCGCCTGTTCTGGCTCCGCGAGTTCGACCGGTTCGGAGTTGACCCGAACCCGGCCGGTTCCCCCGGAGACTGTCGCTCGGGCGACGGCCGTCTTCTTCTTTCCGGACGTGTTGGTTACCATGTGACGTTAGCACCTAGTTCCTCGCTTACCGCTCCGAGCGAGACGAATTTGATGTTCGACAGCCGATCGAGTGAGGTTCCCTCAAGGACGTCCGCGTACACGTCCGCGTCGTAGGGGTTCCCCACGTAGACCCGGACGCTCTCGAACGCTTCGCGGCCGTGGGTGGTCTTGTACGGCAACATTCCGCGGATAGAGCGCTTGAACAGCCGATCCGGCCGTTTCGGGTAGTGCGGTCCGCGGTCCGAACCAACCTCGCTTCGTTTTCTGTACACCGACACGATGTCATCCTCGCCGCCGGTGATGACCGCCTTCTCGGCGTTGACCACCGCGACGCGCTCGCCGTCGAGCGCTCGTTCGGCGACTTGGGACGCGACGCGGCCGAGAATACAGTCGCGTGCGTCGACGACGACGTCCGCGTCGAATTCCGCGTAGCTCATCGGATCACCCGCACGTTCGTTCCGTCGGGGTTGTTCTCGAGTACCTGTTCCAGTTCTATTGCTTGACCGACCTGTTCGATCTTCGTCTGGGCCGTCGACGAGAAGTCGACGGCTGCGACGGTGACCCCCTTTCGGAGGGCACCGGATCCGAGCACCTTGCCGGGCACGATGACGGTTTCGTCTTCTCGGGCGTACCGCTCGATGCGGCCCAGGTTGACTTCCGCGTGCGTGCGCCGGGGCTTTTCGAGGCGCTCGGCGACATCGCTCCAGATCTCGCCCCCACCGTTGCGGGCGGTCGATTTTAGGTCGGCGATGAGACTCTTTAGCCTCGGGTTCGTCTTGCTACTCATCGTTGTTACTCCTGAGAAATGGATGCAGGGAGCAGGATTTGAACCTGCGGACCTCTACAGGACAGCGCCCTGAACGCTGCGCCGTTGGCCTGACTTGGCTATCCCTGCACGCATTGATGGGTTTTCCGTCCCCCCTGAAGCCC
>CAZLHT010000264.1:0-2907 GCA_964559185.1 uncultured Natronomonas sp. | reverse complement strand
GACGACCCGGCTGTGATGGCCGGACAGGGAACGATCGGACTCGAGATCGCAACTCAGTGCCCCGACGTCGACACCGTCGTTGTCCCCATCGGCGGCGGCGGGCTCATCGCAGGTATCGCGACCGCGATCACCGAGTTGACCGACGCCCGCGTGATCGGCGTGCAGGCCGAGGGGGCGGCGAGCGCCGCCGAATCCGTCGCGAGAGGCGAGATCGTAGAGCGCGACTCGGTCGACACGATCGCCGACGGGATCGCCACGCGGCGGATCGGCGATTCGACGTTCGAGGTAATACGTGAACGCGTCGACGAAATCGTCACGGTTTCCGATCCCGAGATCGCGAACGCGCTCACCGCGCTCTTGGAGCGATCGAAGACGCTCGTCGAGGGAGCCGGCGCGGTCCCGCTGGCGGCGGTCCTCGAAGGGCGCTTCGAGTACGAGGCCGGCGAGACGATCGTTCCCGCCCTCTGCGGCGGCAACATCGATCTAACCGTCCTCACGACGGTCATCATGCACGGACTCATCGAACGAGGTCTATTTCTCCGGATCAAGACGGTCCTGAAGGATCGTCCGGGAGCGCTCAAAGAATTCGTCGAAGTGTTGACCGAGCACCGGACGAACATCCACGCGATGGCCGCCGAACGGGCCTCGAGGGACATCGCGATGAACGCCGCCGAGGTGGAACTCGATCTCGAAACCCGCGGTCACGAACACGTCGCGACGCTGATCGAGGCGCTCGAATCGAACGGGTACGAGGTCGAGGTACAGGTGTAGCGCGACGACCGCCGTTCATCAGTGCTCTGCGCGCGAACGTTTAAGTTCGCGAGTGACGCGCCTCTCGTATGAGCAGCCGCGAACCAGTCGTCGATTTCGTTCCTCCCGGAACCCCGCCAGTACTCACCGACCGGATCGAGTCGGCGATCGAGCGGACGGACGACACTGGGGTGAGTTCGTCCGCGTGGGAGACGATGCTCGACGAACAGGTCCGACAGCTCCGCGAGGATTCGGCGTTCCGTGACCGTCTTCGGGAGATATATCACAAAGCGGAGGTCGACGTCGTCTGTGCGACCGTCTGGACGACCGACCCCGGGCGTTCCCCCGGCGAAGGGACGTTCCACGATCTGGCGCGGTGGAACGCGCGGTTCGACGCCGTTGATTGGCTCCGCCCCGTCAGGAGCCCGGACGACGCCAGACGCGTCGCGTCGACCGACGACGTCGGGATCGTACTGGGGACCCAGAACCTCGGACGGTTCACCGCGAAGAACCCGGAACGAGTCGAGACGCTGTACAACGCCGGTCTGCGAGTCATGCAGCCGACGTACAACCGGCAAAACCACCTCGGAGGCGGCTGTCTGGAACGCTCGCAAGCCGGGCTGTCCGACCACGGCTCGGACGCGGTTCGCCGGCTGAACGAGCTGGGTTGTCTCGTCGATCTGTCGCACTGTAATGAACCGACCACGCTCGAAACGGTGGAGGCGTCCTCCGGACCGGTCGCCTACACGCACACCCACTGCGGCGCGTTACACGATCATCCCCGTTCGAAGTCCGACCCGGAACTCAAGGCGCTGGCCGAAAACGACGGCTATGCGGGCATTCTCGTCTACCCGCACCACTACGAGGAGCCGACGTTCGAGACGTTCTTCGAACACTTCGAGCATGCGGTCTCCATCCTTGGGGCCGAACGGGTCGGCGTCGCGACGGACTGGTGGATGACCACCCCCGACGTTCCCGAACCGCTCCGACCCGCACTCGTCGAGTTCTTCGACCGCGAGATCCCCGCCCAGGCGCCCGGGGCGTCCGGAAGGTTCACCACCGAAAGCTTCGATCGGCCGTTCGAACGGATCGAAGAGTACGCCGATCGAACCGCCATCCGCGAGGCTTTCGAAGAGCGTGGATACACCGCCGGTGAGATCGACAGATTCCTGGGCGGAAACTTCCTCGACGCCTGGGAGCGTGCCCGATAGCCGTCGTCCGCTCGGAGGCGATTACCCGGCCTCGATAGTCGTTTTTAACGTCCACAGCGCTCGATACGAGCGAAGCAATGTTTTATGGTACCACACCGAAAGCACACGCCATGTCCGACAGAGATTCGTTCACGCTGGCGGCGGCGGGAGATGCGATCATCAATCGGCGCTTACGGACCTTCGACGAAAAGCCGTTCAGATCGCTCGTCGATCGCGTTCGCGAGGCGGACCTCTCCGTCGTGAACCTAGAGACGCTACTTCACGAGTACGAGGGATACCCGGCGGCGAACGCCCCCGGAACGTACATGCAGTCCCCGCCGTGGGTCGTCGAGGAGTTAACGTGGGCCGGATTCGATGCGTTCGCGACCGCGACCAACCACGCCTTCGATTACTCCCACGGCGGGATGATCGCGACGATGCGCGAGTTGGAAGAGCGAAACATCCCGTACACCGGGCTCGGCGAGAACCTGACCCAGGCGCGCGCGCCGGCGTACATCGACACCGCCGCCGGCCGCGGCGCGCTGATATCGGTCTGTTCAACGATCACACCGGGAAGCGTCGCCGGCCGGCAGCGTCCCGGTGCAGGGGGCCGTCCCGGGATCGTCCCGCTCCGGCTCGAAACCCGATACCGGATGCCCGAGGAGGCGCTCGAGACGCTGCAGTCGTTCAGCGAATCCCTCGGTCTCGAGATGCTGAAAGAAAAACGGGCCGAACTCGGATTCCCGATTTCGGGCCACGACGACGGCGCGTTTCGACTCCTCAACCTCGACGACGGCGCACACCCGGGGTTCGAAGCCGGCGAGGAGTTCCGCGTCGAGCAGCGTGCGAACGAGACGGACATCGACGCGGTCCGCGAGCGTATCCGGGATGCGAAGCGGCAGGCCGAGTGGGTGGTCGTTTCCCTGCACGCACACGAGGGCATGGAAGGTCGATACAACGATCACTC
>CAZLHT010000263.1:0-2913 GCA_964559185.1 uncultured Natronomonas sp. | reverse complement strand
GGCTCCGAACCCTCGATCTCCGCATGTCCCAGGAACGAGACGCAGGCAGCGCCTCAGAGGACATGACGGCTCCCGCCTCGTACCCTATGAGTGCGGCGCTATGTCCAGCTAAGCCACCCGGGCTCGTTTCTCGGTAGTCCGCTTTGGCCCTTCAACTTTCCTATCTCCCCCGGTCAGTCCGGGCTATCACCGTTCTACACGATCACCCAACTTTATGCTATTCTGTCGGTACACCACATGTATGGACGCACTTCCGGAGTTGTTGACCGAAACCCTCGGTGATTCGACAGTCATCGAAACCGTCGACATCGGCGGCGGGGACGCAGTAGCTGTGACCCCCGAGGAAACCCACGTCTACCGGTCCGACGGTCTGTTGAGCGACGAATCGATCGAGACGTTCGGACACGAAACCGATCGGCTATCGGTACGGACGAAGCGACGTAAAAGCGAGATCCGTCTGGAGACGATCGACAGCGAGACGAGTTTCACCGTCCCATCGAAAGTCGCCGATTCCATCGTCGAAGCGATGATCGAGGGAATTCTCCGGACGACCGGCGTCATCGAACCCGAACGGACGGTGACGGCGCAGTTCCGGTTCAGCGAACTCACGCTCGTCGTCACGGATGGGGGCGTCTTCGAGCACGTCGGTGCCGCCGTCTGGGACGGGGAATTCGAGACGGTCGAGTACAACGAACTTACCGGGCTCGCCTTCGAGAAAGGAAGCGTCGCGACGCAAGTCGTACTCGAGACGAAAGACCGACGACGACGGGTCAAGGTGCCGAACGAACACGCCGGGAGCGTTCGACGACAGATCCAAGAGGCCGTCTTCGAATATCACGACGTTTCGTCGCTAGAGGAGCTTCGAGCGAAACTCGCGGTCGAGACGGACGAACCGGAGGGAGGGTCGGAGTCTGATATTGATGCCGAGTCGAACGTCGAACCCGACGACGAATACGACGCCGATTGGACGGAGGCAGATTCGGAGGAGGCGGATCCGAACGGATCGGCGGATAGTTTCGTCTCCGCCGACTGGACGGCGCCTGCGGATCGGGATGTTTCCGTAACCCAGGAGGGGAATGCGAACACGGAGACGATGCGAGCCGAGCCGACCGAGACCGATCCATCCGAGCCGACCGCCGAAACGGCCGGAGGACGGGCGAGCGATTCGGATTCGAAGACGAGTATCGCCGAACTCACGGAGCGCGTCGAAGCGCTCTCCCGACGGGTCGACAGACAGACCGAACTCATCGAGTCACAGCGGGCGCTGATCGAACAACTCGTCGACGAACTCCGACGCGGCCGCTGAGCTGCCACCGGACTTCAGTTCACTCTCTGCCGGTTACCTTCCGGATACACGAGGAACCGAACGGCCCGTGTTCGCCGGCCTCGAGTTTCATGAAATACCCCGTCGAGATCGACGCGCCGCAGCGCCGACACTCGAACTCTCCCTCCCGCGAAACGACGTCGCTTTCGAAGCTGAGAAATCGTCCGCCGGCCGGTCGGACAGTATCGTCATCGCGGGAGATGTGACCCCGCCTTTCGGCCTCCTCGAGGATCGCCCGCGTCGTTTCGGGATGCGTGCTGATCGTCTCGATCCGGTCGATGACGGCCGGGAGCGAAAGCTCCGCGTGCTCGAGTCTGGCGAGTAGCTGCACGCCGAGTTCGACGGGATCGGACTCGTGTTCCACGATATCGGTACGGTGACGGACGCTATTAGAGTTTAGCCCGCCGTACCCTCGAATACCGGCCGACATCGCGTCGGGCCACCACAAAAGGTTTGAGGCCGCGACCGGTTCGTCCGTGCGTGCATCGTGCGACCGTCCGTCAGCTAGCCGGTATCGCGATCGTCGCCACGATTGCGATTTCGGCCGCAACGCTGCGTTCCCCGAAGGATACCTTCGAGTTCGTCGAGATGCTCGCGGCCCGGCCAGTACTGTTGGCGATCGCACTCGTGGGGCTGTACCTCGTCCGGCCGCTTTTAGCGTGGCCGATCAGCGCTCTCTCGGTCCTGATCGGATTCCTCTTCGGACCGGCGGCGATCCCGGTCGCATTGGGCGGGGCCGTCGTGACGACGCTTCCCGCCTACCTGCTCGCTCGATGGCTCGGACACGAGGTCGGACTTCTCGCGCGCGTCGGCGACGCCGGCGAAGCGGTCCGGCGGACGACCGGCGACCTCCGTGGAATCGTCGCCGTTCGATTGGCTCCGCTGCCGACCGACCCCATCTCCTATGCCGCCGGGATCGCCGGTGTCCCGCTCCGCCCGTACGTGCTCGGTACCGCGATCGGGGAAACGCCATGGGTTGTGGCGGCCGTCCTGCTCGGAGCGTCGATGGGTCGATTGACGACGGCCGGCGTCTCGGCGAGCCCGTTCGTCCTCGCGACGGCGGTCGCGCTCGCGGCGCTTTTGGTGGTCTCACGGCCGGCCTACAGGCGGCTCTCGGAGGACGTGGCGCTCAGAACGTAAAGGGATCGCTGCAATCGACGACGACGCCGTGTTGGGGGCAGACGTACTTACAGTGACGCCTGTACATCGGCGTCTCGCACAGCGGACACGGTCGACCCGCTGGATCGTCGTCCATGTAGAGATCTAGATTCGGGATGGGCAAAAAGGCTTCGAGAACGGCGATTTGCGCTATCTCAACACTCCGACCAGCCGCAGCTCTCGCACGTTTTGCATCCCTCGGAGTAGTATAGCGTCATGCTTCCGCAGTCGGGACACTCCGGCGACTCGCCGGAGTCGATGAGCGACTGTGCGTCGGTATCGTCGTGCGGCGACGCTGGCGATCCAGCGTCGGCGACCGCACCGCCGTCCGTCTCCGGCGGTTCCTCGTGGGGCGACCCGGACGTGCGGGATTCCTCGTCCGTAATTTCGGTCAGATTCTGCTGTTGGGGGTAGGCTTTGTTGACCTCGCC
>CAZLHT010000262.1:0-2917 GCA_964559185.1 uncultured Natronomonas sp. | reverse complement strand
CGTGAGACGTAGTCGACTCGTGGCATACGGGTAGGCGAACGAGCGAGTAGGTAAATATTTTCATCGGGACGGCCGCCGCCTTCCGCTCGCTTCCCGCGGGAGATGGGTTTTTCATCGTTCGAATCTATACGATACCTATGAGCACGCGGTATCGGTGGGTGCGCGCGGTGCTCGCCGTAACGGTTGGCACCGCCACCGTCGTCCTCTCGCGGCTCGTTTCGGTCAGCGGCGGCGAGTACGTCGCCGGGCCTCTCGCCGAATTCCTTGTCCATACGATGCCGACGCCGCTCCTTACTTGGGCGGTGGCGGCGTTCGGCTCCTACGCGGAGACGCTGTTCGCGCTCACGGCCGCCGGCCTCGCCGTCGTGCTGTTCGCGCTCGTCGCCCGCTGTGGGCTCTGGCTCGGATGCCGCGTCGATACCGGACGCGAGTCAATCCGAAACGCGATCGTGGTCGCGCTCGGCGTCGTCCTCCTCTCGGTGGTTCTAACCGGAAGCCCCACACACGCGATCGGTCTCGGCCTCGTTGGTGGGACGATCGTCTGGCTCGGTGACGGACTCGCCAGTTCGTCGGTCTCCGGTGACGGATGGTCTCGCCGCGAAACGGTTTCGGCCATCGGGGGAAGTCTACTGATCGGCCTTGGATCGATAATTGCGAGAGAGCGAACCGGCGGGACCGATCCAGAACTGCCGCTTCCGGATCGGACCAAAGGGGAGATCGAATCGTTGCAAAACGTCGCGAGCGAGCGAGAGTTCGACATCCCGGATCTTCCGGGCCTTCTCACGCCGATCGGGGAATTTTACGTCGTCGACATCGCGCTCGATCCCCCGGTCGTCGACGCCGAGGAGTGGACCGTCACGATCGCCGGTGCCGTCGGGACCGAGATCGAACTGACCCGGGACAGACTGGATCTCTTCGATCCCGT
Source organism: uncultured Natronomonas sp. (assembly GCA_964559185.1). Lineage (GTDB taxonomy): Archaea > Halobacteriota > Halobacteria > Halobacteriales > Haloarculaceae > Natronomonas. The sequence goes on along the minus strand of CAZLHT010000262.1, from coordinate 1,992 downwards.
CTCCGAGTTGCTTACACTCCGCTGTATCGGCGAAACGATGAACGCGATCCAGATGGACACGGCCGTCTGGACCGGGGTTCCGGTATCGGCGCTCCTCGATCGGGCCGCCCCGAGCGGCGAGTACGCGAAGCTGACCGCCGCCGATCGGTATTCGGAGGTCATGCCGATCGAGATGCTCGACGACGCGCTTCTCGTGTACGCGATGAACGGGAGCGCGCTGCCCCGCGAACACGGCTTTCCGGCGCGGATGATCGTTCCCGGAAGCTGGGGGAAGGTCAACGTGAAGTGGCTGACCGGTATCGAGATCCTCACGGAACCCGAAGAGGGGTTCTGGAGCGAGTGGAACGGGACGAGCGCCGTCAACACGGTGGCGAAGCTGTGGAACGCCCGCCCGACCGAAGCGGGGATGGAGGTCGCCGGGCACGCGTACGCGGGTAACCGTGGGATCAGCGCCGTCGAGGTGTCGATCGACGGCGGGGAGACGTGGGCCGAAGCGACACTTTCGGAGCCCCTCCCGAATCCGGCCACGTGGCGACAGTGGCGATACGAATGGAGCCCCGATCGCGACGAAGTCGAGGTCGTCGTCCGGGCGATCGACGGCGAGGGAAACCTGCAGACGGAAGAGTACAGCCCGCCCAAGCCGAACGGTCCGACCGGCTGGGTGTCCCGGCGGGTCGAGACGACTGAAGCGACCGACTTCACCCGTGGCTACCGCAACTGACGCGCCGCGACCGAGAGAGGAAAGCCTATCAACGGGATATTCCTACTACTGATATGGACCGCCGTACCCTGATCGCGACTGCTGGTGTTCTCCTTTCTGGCGGCTGTGTGGACGGCGACTCGAATGCCGACTCAGAGTCCGCCCCGGACACCGACGAGATCAGAGCCGACGCCGACGCGGTCGTCGTCATGACGAACGAACCGGCATTCGAACCGCGGGTCGTCGAGATCGCCGTCGGGGAGACGATCGCCTGGATAAACGAGAGCACGATAGCGCAGTCAGTCACGGCGGTCGGGGACGAGATCCCGGAGGACGCCGACTACTTCGCGAGCGGCGGATTCGAACGCGAATCGATCGCGTCCGTACTCTATCCGCTCTACGGCGTCGTCGATCCCGACGAGGCGTTCGAGCACACGTTCGAAACGCCCGGCGTCTACGAGTACTACTCGATCCGTTCGAAACACCGCGGGATGGACGGTCGCGTTATCGTTGAGTGAACCGACCGGGCTGGTATGTCCGGCGTCGATCGAACGCACCCTAACGGAGCCGTCGGTCGATCGAACGGCCCGTCCGTTCTCCGAAATCTTCAAGAGGATTAGTTCACCGAATATAAGTATGCAGGGTGAACGGTTACTCTCTCGGTTGCTCGAAAACGACGTGATCGACGATTCCGGGACGGCTCCGGTCTTCTCAAAGTCGTTCCGCGATCTCGTCGAGGACTACGAATCGGAGCTCTCTTTGGACGAGGGGAACTCGTTGGCCGAGCACATTCGGGAGAACGTGACTGACCTCCAGATCCCGAACCGAGGCTCGACGCTCGATGCGGACGATGTCCCGTACCTCGCGGAACTACTCGCATTGAGAGATCGACTGGAGGACGCCGAGACGGCACTACAGGTGCTTCCAACGCTCGACCTGTTCGGCGAGAACCCGCCCTCGGTCGATGGCACGCCGGAATTCTTTGTCCAGGTGACCGGCCCCCGTCTCCGAACGCTCACCAAACTGTACGAACGGGAGATCGTGTATGCGTGGGGCCACGATTGCGATCCCTGCGATGTCGTTCGGGAGGATTTCGACAAACTTCTCGAGGAGCCGATGGAGGGTATTCCCCTACTCGCGGTCTGCGGTGAGGGATCTCACGAGCTGTTGTACGAGGAGTACGAACTCAGAGGCGCACCGACGGTACTCTTTCTGATCGATGGACGCATCGATCTTCGACTCGAGGGGGCACAACACTGGGAAGTCCTCGAATCCGAGGTAGAACGGTTTCC
>CAZLHT010000261.1:0-2920 GCA_964559185.1 uncultured Natronomonas sp. | reverse complement strand
AGGCCGTAGGCCATGGCGGCCGCGGTCGGCTCGTTGACGATTCGATCGACCTCGAATCCGGCAATCTCGCCGGCGTCCTTCGTCGCCTGTCGCTGGCGATCGTTGAAGTACGCAGGTACCGTGATGACCGCCTTTTCGACCTCGTCGCCGAGATATTCCTCTGCGTCTCGTTTGATCTTCTGGAGGATCATCGCCGAGATCTGCTCGGGCGTGTACTCCTCGTCCTCGATCGAGACGGAGTGATCCTCCTCGCCCATGTGGCGTTTGATCGATCGGATCGTCTTCTCGGGGTTCTGGACGGCCTGATTCTTCGCGGGCTTGCCCACGAGCCGCTCGCCGTCATCCGTAAAGGCGACGACCGACGGCGTCGTCCGTTCACCTTCGCCGTTGACGATGATCTCGGGGTCGCCACCCTCCATCACCGCGAACGCGGAGTTGGTGGTACCGAGATCGATACCGAGGATCTTGTTGCTCGCCATGTTACCCGTATGTATCGGATTCAATCGGTTAAAAGTTGCTAGATGCGTCGAAGGGGGACACCGGGGACAGATCCCCCTCTGGCGGTTTTCGTCCGCCTCCGACACCGGGACCGGGGGATATAAACCGAACCGCTATTCGTCCGAAGCGTCGTCGGTTTCCATCCCCCTGGATCCGCGCTCGGACGATGCACCGTCAGGGGGTCTCTCGTCGGTTGGGCTGTCGTCGGATGATGTCGCGCGAGTTGGGCTATCGTCGGATGACCTGTCGTCGGAGGCGCCGTCATCCGTCGTCTCCTCGGTCGACGTATCGTCGGCCGAATCATCGTTGGCCGAGGGACCGTCCGAAACCGTCACCTGCGCCGGTCGAAGGACCTTATCGCCCATCTCGTAGCCGGGGCGGTGGACGTCGTCGACGGTGCCGGCCGGGCGATCGCTCTCGACGCGCAAGAGTACCTCGTGACGCGCCGGATCGGTCGGCGTACCGGGTTCCGGTTCGACCGGTTCGACGCCCTCCGTACCGAGCACGTCGTCGAGCTGTCGAAACGTCGCCCGAACGCCCTCGCGAATGTCGGCGTCCTCGTCTTGCTCGAGTGCGCGTCCGAGGTTATCGCGAACCTCGAGCAGTTCCTCGACGAGCGCCTCGGTCGCGCGGGCCTGCTCCTTTTCGCGCCGTTTTTCCTGCCGTTTTTTGTAGTTCTGGAACTCCGCTTGCTTTCGCTTGAGCCGTGATTCGAGGTCGTCTCGGTCGGCCTGGAGATCGTCTCGTTCCGCTTCGAGGGCCGCGGTTTTCTCGCGAAGGGTCGCGATTTCTTCGGCGATCGACTCGACATCCGCGTCATCGATCTCCGCTACGACGCTTTCGATCTCCGCTTTAATCGCGTCGTCGTCCGGGGCGGAATCCGCGTCCGTCCCCTCCGCGCTCGATTCATCCGGGGGCGTTTCACACGCGTCCGTCCCGTCCACATCGGCCGACGGTTCCTCTCCCTTGGCGGCCGTTCCCACAGCGTCTCCGTCCTCATCGCTCATGTAGGATAGATACCGGTCGGCGGCAATAAGGATTGAGAAACGTGGGCGTCCCCACCCGCCGGAAAGCCCCGTTGAAATCCTTCGAAACCGGTAGTCAGGACGTGCTGTATACGGAGAAGCCACATGGTATTGCCGAGACGGACATCGGGCGCCTCGTTGGGGTTACTTGTCTTCGAGTTTCGAGCGCGCCGCGTCCTCGGCGTCTCCCAGAATGCTGATCGGAGCGCCGGTTTCGATGACCCCATCCGAGACGATCCGGGCGCGGATTCCGCCTCGGTGGACCAACGCGTCGTAGAGGCCTTCCCGTTCGAGAAACGATTCGAGATACGAGCACGGCTCGCAGAGTTCGACACCCTCACAGATTGCATCACCGATGCGAAACCGTTTTCCGACGAGGCGGTTGAGCCCGATGTCTCTAGTAGTGAGGTTGCGCCGATGTTCGTCCGGGCCGACGGAAACGTCATAGTCGCGTTCGGCAGCGTCGAGCGCCTCTCCTTCGATCAGTGAAAGTTCGCGGTTCACGTCGCGTGACGACTGCGAGTAGGTTCCGGAGCCGTTAAAATAGCGATCGCCGCGCAGCCCCCCTCCCGAAACCGCCTCGACGGTGTCTTTGGATTCCATGTCCGCGGCCGATTCAGTGGCAATATGGATCGCTTCAACCTGTCCGGTCATGGTGAATGATCACGAGCACGACCACCAAAGAGGTTTCGTCGTTGCGTCAGAAGTGAAATGCGTGGAACTGTTTCGCCCTCCGTATTCGGCACGGCTACGACACGTATCACTCCCAGCGGGTCGAGACACGGCCCGCCGGTGTTAAGACGTCTCCCCGCCGAACTCCGTCGTGGTCACGCTCCGGTATGACGAGGGGACGATCCGGGTCGAGGGCGAGACCGCGACCGAACTCGCGTCGCTGTCGTTCGTCGAACGCGATCCGCGTTCGAAGTCGTATCGCGCACCCGCCCACCGATACCCCGCCGTGCTTCGAACCTGCGTCGATCGAGGGATACCTCTCGAGGATCGCGTCCTCGAGACCGTCGATACCTCTGATCTCACGACTGATTACGAGCTCAGAAGCTATCAGTCCGAGGCGCTCGAGATCTGGCGAGAAAACGGCGAACGCGGTGTCATCGAGTTGCCGACCGGCAGCGGCAAGACCGTCGTCGCGATCGGGGCGCTCGCGGCGCTTTCGGTCCCCACGCTCGTCGTCGTTCCGACGATCGACTTACTCGAGCAGTGGCACGGAGTACTCGACGCTGAGTTTGGCGAAACGACGCCGATCGGTCGGCTCGGTGGCGGCACCCAGCGCGTCGAGACGATCACGGTCTCGACGTACGATTCTGCGTACCTCCGGGCCGACGAACTCGGCGACCGGTTCGGGCTGCTCGTCTTCGACGAGGTCCACCACCTCGGCGGCG
>CAZLHT010000260.1:0-2924 GCA_964559185.1 uncultured Natronomonas sp. | reverse complement strand
AACTCCTCGTCGAAGGCCGCCGCGACCTGTTCGACCATGTGCGCTTCGATCTCCGCGGTCACCTCCCCGCCCGGCAGGTCGTCGCTCGCGACCGACCGTGGCACTCGACCGGCCGCGTTCCCCCTTTCGTCCCAGGCGGATCGAACGCCGTCGAGTACCTGCCGGAGACCGTCGGGGCCGAGGTAGGTCGCCCCGGAGAGCACCTCGCCCTCGGGCGTCAAAAAGACGGTCGTCGGGAACCCGCCCATGTTGTACCGCTCTCGAATCCGTGGCCGTCGATCGACATCGACGCGGACGGGAACGAAGCGATCACCGATGTTGGCGGCGAGCTTCGGATCCGAATACGAGTGCTCGTCCATCCGATCGCACCACTCACACCACGGCGCTGTCAGAGAGCACAGCACGGGTTTTTCGGAACGATTCGCGATCGCGAACGCTTCCTCGCCCCACTCGTGCCAATCGACGAGCGTGCCGTCTCGGAACGTCATACCCCCGGTTTCGGGGGCAGCGTCGAAAGGGCTTCGAACCGCGTTTCGATCGACCGGTCGGCGGCTTCGTTCCCTCACTTGCTATCGCCCAGCACCAGGATGCGAAGGATGTCCCCGTAGGCCGGCCGGGTGACGAGCACGCCGATGAGGACGCCGACGATCGTCACGATCGCGAAACCCTGTAGATCGCCGAGCGAGAGAACGGCGAGCGGGGACATCGCGACGATCGTCGTCGCGGCGGCAGCGCCGATGACCCAGAACGCCTTACGGAAACGGGATTCGAACACCCGAGAGGTCTTGACGTCACCTTGCTGCATGATCTCGTCGGCGATTATCACGAGGTCGTCGACCCCGGTGCCGATGACGGCGATGAATCCGGCGATGTGTGAGAGATCGAGCGGCAGATTAACCGCCGCCGTGAAGCCGAGAAGGATGTACACCTCGGCGGCCGCGGTCAAAAGCATCGGTGCCGCCACCTCGGGCCGTCGGTACCGGAGGAACACCGTGAGCGCCACTGCGAGAACGGCTGTCGCCCCGGTCAAAAGCGAGAGCGGTTTGAACCGTTCGGCGAGGCTCGGCAGGAGGAAAAACGTCGTCCCGCGGTTCTCGATGTCGAGATCGGTTCGGAGCGCGCCGGCTCGCATGTTGATCTCCAGTTCTCGGGCGTCTTCGAAGGAGGTGGTCGTCGTCCGGTAGGACGGATCCTCGTCGAACGCGCCGCTTTCGAACGACGACGCGAGGTTCCGATGGATACCGGCGGCGAAGACGACCTCGCCGTCGAGGACGGTCAACAGACACCGACCGGGATCGTCGTCGGCGTTCTCCTCAAGCGATCGATCGAGATCGTAGGAACACTGGGTTCCGCCCTCCCGATCGAAGCCGTTTTCGCGCATCGCTTCGCCGAACTGGGCACCAGCCTCGTCGTTCAGTCGAATCGGGACGAACGTATCGCCCTGCTCTTGACGGGCACCGCCGATATCTGCCAGATCCTCCTGATCGAGCAGCGAGATCGTCTCCGACGTGCCGTTTTCGCCGGGGTACAGCGCCCATATCTCGACCTGCCCCCGATCGCCGATGAGGTCGATCACTTCGGATCGGTTCGCGCCGGGCACCTCCACGACGATGAACTGCTGGCCGGGGGCACTCACCTGCGAGGCCGTACCGCCACCGAGCCCGCGTTCTCTGAGTCGATCGTTCAACACGTCCTCGACGCCGTCGCGGGTGTTGCTCGTCACGCCCATACGGACGTCGCCTTCGGAGACGTCGAAGCCGGCGGCATCGAGTGCGGCCGCGAACTCGGCGCGGGTCGTGTTTCCGGACTCGCTGTCGTCGAACACCTCGACGGTCCCGGCCTCGGCGTCGGCGCGGACGTCGCTCGCGCTGAGTCCGAGTTCATCCCGTATCGTCCCCTCGATGTCCGATTCCTCGCCGGGTTCGAACTCGAGGTCCGAAACGGTCATTCCGACGAGCGGGGCGCGAACCTGCGTTCCACCGGAGAGTTCGAGGCCGAACTGGAGGTTCGTATACTCCGATCCCGCGACGTCGTCTTCGGCGGGACCGGTAATACCGCCCTCGCCGCCGAATGGCGCGAAGAGCGCGACGCTACCCACGAGCATGAAGATAACGAGCAGCCAGATTCGCCAGTGCTCTCTGAGTTTGAGTTTCATTTCGCAACCCCCTCGTATTTGTAATATCGAAGCAGGCTTACGTTGAGCAGATACGTGTTCATGAGATCCGCGAACAGTCCGAAGACCAAGATCAATCCGACGTCGGGCAAGAGCGGGATGCCAAGCAGGGAGGAGACGATCGTCATGACGATCATCGCCGCGATCGACGTGATCGTCATCGTCACGCCCGTCCGCATCGCGCGGAACGTCGATGTGTAAAAGTCACCTCGCCGTCGAAGGATATGATTGTTCAAGAGGAGGTCCGAGTCGACGGAGTAGCCGATGATCATCAAAAGCGCGGCGACCGTACCGAGCGTCAACTCGATGTCGAACAGTCGCATCAACGCGAGTGGGATCATGATATCGGAAAACGCCGAGACGATAACCGCGATCGAAGGGACGAACGTTCGAAACATCAGCGCGACGAGGGCGGCCATACCACCGAACGCGATGACCAGGCCGATGAGGGCCTGTTGCTGTGAGTCGCCGGCGAAACTCGCGGACAGTTCGCCGACGGATTCAATTTCGTATTCGGCCGCTTCGGCCTGCTCGATTATCGGATCGGCGTTATCCGCCTGAAACGTCAGCTGATAGGTGTTCGCCTGGCTGGCGATCGGCGTTATCGATTGGATCTCTTCGTCGAAGGCTTCGCGGATCTCGGCCTGACTATCATCGGTGACGACCTGCATTTCGGTCCCACCGGTGAACTCGATCCCGAGCGCCACCGGCGATCCAGCCACCGCGGTCGCAACGGCGAGCAGGGCGATAG
>CAZLHT010000259.1:0-2932 GCA_964559185.1 uncultured Natronomonas sp. | reverse complement strand
GTCGCGGAGGCGATGCACTGGCTTCGAGAGGACGTCGACGGTGTGATTTATGTCCTCGATTCCGCGGACGATCCGTTTACGCAGGTCAACACGATGCTCATCGGCATTATCGAAAGCCAGGAGCTCCCGGTTCTCATCTTCGCGAACAAGATCGATCTCGATGAATCGAACATCCAACGCATCGCGAATGCGTTCCCACAGCACGAAACGGTCCCGCTTTCCGCGCTGGAGGGTGAAAACATGGACGAAGTGTACGACAAAATCGCGGAGTACTTCGGGTGATCACATGCCGGGAATAACAGCCAACGACGAAGGCGAGTCGACCGGTTCCACCACTCCGGCCGACGGCACGGATTCTGGCGGTTCCGGCGGATCCGATCCGGGTGGATCCGACGGTTCGGACGGTGCCGAAAACGGCATCCAGATCGACATGATAAGCGCCGAGCGCATCTCGGGAATGCGCACGATGGAGAAGATTCGACTCATCCTCGACGGCGTCCACGACGGCAACATCGTAATCCTAGAGCAGGGGCTCGCTCCCGATGAGGAGTCTAAGCTCATCGAGGTGACGATGTCCGAGATCAACCCGGACGGGTTCACCGGAATCGAGATTGAGACGTACCCCGGCGGGGGGAGCAACGACGGCGGTATACTCGGGCGACTGATGGGAAAAGACGAGGCCAACAAACTGACGGTCATCGGTCCCGCCAACCGCATCGAGACGCTTCACAAGGACGAATCGCTCATCAGCACGCTCGTGACGCGCACCTAAGTTCCACACGATTCTCACATAAGTACTCACTTCGCATACGGAACATAAATACAACTCCCACAAGAACACCCCCAACACAGAACACAAATACAACTCTCACACAGATGCCACACCAGTGTACTGGCTGCGGTCACACCTTCGAAGACGGCTCCAAGGAGATGCTGTCGGGGTGTCCCGACTGCGGCGGCAACAAGTTCCAGTTTCGTCCGGCGGGCGCTTCGAGCGATAGCGACGACGCCGGCGCGTCCGGGGAATCGAGGGGGACCCCCGTCGACGCCGAGCCCACCGACCCGCCGGGCGCAGATCCCTCGTCGGTCGCCGAGACGGTCGGGCGTGCCACCACGAAAGTCCGCGACTTCGTCGCTTCGGATTCGATCCCGCCGGAACCCGAACCGGATGCAGCGTGGCCCGACGAGTGGGAGGGCGGTTCCGATCCCGCCGCCGTCGACCCCGCCGCTTCGAGTGGAGATGTCGAACGTCCCCGGTCTTCCGCGTCGGATTCGTCGTCCGATTCCGGAGCTAGAGACGACGACATCATTGACGCTGACGCGCGCCGGAAGGCGGCCGAACGAACCGACGATCCGGAAAACGTCGCGCAAGCGAGCGCTCGAACTGACGTGGTCTCCTCGGAGGAACTCGACGGTCGCGCCGTCGCGAGTGACGCCGCAGGATCGACTGCCCCCGAATTGAAGGACGAACCCGATGGGCCCTCTCCGACGAACGACGGCTCCCAAGAGGGTTCCGTCCCCGATGGCGAAGTCGTCAGCGAACCGACGGGGGAGGAGCCGGATCTCGCCGAACTCCGGGAACAACTGAATGACCAGTTCGAGTCGATCAAGATCCTCGAACCCGGCCAGTACGAACTCAATCTGATGGAGCTCTACGATCGCGAGGAGTACATCATCGCGCTCCAGGAGAACGGTCGGTACGTCATTCAGGTCCCCGAGCAGTGGATCGGCGAGGACCTCGACGATCGATGATCGATGATTGGATTGGTCTCGACGTCGCCTTCCTATTCCTAGCCGTTCTCCAGGCGATCCAACACCGCCTCGTCGTCGTAGGACAGCGTTAACGCGCGAGAACGCCCCCGTCCGTCGACGCTCGCGTACTCGGTTTCGATGAGGCCGAGTTTCTCGAGTTTGTTGACGATTTCGGAGTAGCGGGTGTACCCGAGTTCGGTCACGTCGTTGAACGCCTCGTAGACGTCGCCGGCCCGCTCGCCGTCGTGATTTGCGAGGACCCGTATCAGCGCGGCTTCAGAATCCGACAGGCCCCGGAGATGTCTGGAGAGGTGAACGTACTTCGCTTTCTCGTAGGCGACGTCGACGTCCTCGACGGCGACGTCGGTCGAGCCGCGCATCTCCGCGTTCAGCCCGGCCCGACGGAGAAGATCGATCCCGATCCGCAGGTCACCCCCGCTGTCGGCGGTGTGTCCGGCGACCCGATCCAGCACCGGTGGGGTGACGGCTCCCTCTCGGAACCCTCGATCGACTCGCTCTGTGAGTATCTCCGCGATCTCTCGCTCTCCGTAGGCCCCGAAATACACCTCCTCCGGGCGGAATACGGACTGTACGCGACCGTCGAGCGCCTCGATGACGTCCAAATCGAGATCCGACGAGACGACGATGACGCCGATTTTCGCGCCGGTGTGGGCCTCGTGTGCACGCAACAGCGAATAGAGCGTCTCCGAGGCTTCCCCGTCGTAAAAGAGGTAGTTGACGTCGTCCAGCGCGACGGTGAGCACTTCGTCGGATTCGACCAGTCGCTCGGTAATCTGGCCGAACAGCTTCTTGAACGAGATCCCCGACGTGGGCGGTTCGTACTCGAAGAGCCCCTCGAAGAGCCGAGAAAAGACGGCATAGCGCGTCGAATCGACCTGACAATTCACCCGGATAGCCTCGACGTCGGGGACGCCGGCCAACTCGTCGAACAACTTCTGCACCGCCGTGGTCTTGCCGGTTCCGGGCGGTCCCCTCGCCATCACGTTCAGTGGTCGAGAGCCCCTCACGGCGGGTCTAAAAGCGTATTTGAGCGTCTCCATCTGCTCATCGCGGTGGAGAAACGCTTCGGGTAGGTAATCCAGTTCGAGGACGTGCTCGTCGCGGAAGACGGACTCGTCCCACGAGAGCATGTCGTCGTCCGACATTTCACTTTCACCAC
>CAZLHT010000258.1:0-2954 GCA_964559185.1 uncultured Natronomonas sp. | reverse complement strand
CGTATCTTCTCGTAGGCCCCCGCCGCGTCGTCGATGCCGCCGACGCCGACGATCGGCTCGTCGGTTCGCTCGGCGATGAAACGGACCATCCGAGTCGCGTCGTCCTCGATCGGTTTTCCGGAGAGGCCGCCGTCTTCGCCGGCGCGATCGCCGCGGAGGGACGCGGGCCGATCCGTCGTCGTGTTCGTCGCGATGATCCCACCCAGTTCGAGCGTCTCGACGACCTCGATGGCGTCCTCGATCGCGGCCTCGGAGAGGTCCGGCGAGAGCTTCACCAGCAGAGGGGCGGCGCCGGCGTCTCTGAGCGTTCCGAGGATCGACTCCAACCGGTCGCGCTCCTGTAGCTTCCTGAGACCGGGGGTGTTCGGCGAGGAGACGTTGACGACGAAGTAATCGCCCCCCTCGGCGACGCGTTCGAACGTGTAGCGGTAGTCAGCTTCGGCCTCGCCGTTCGGTGCGGTCTTCGATTTCCCGATGTTGACGCCGATCGGGACGTCGGCCTCGATCGCGTCGAGACGATCGCCGATGACGTCCGCGCCGTCGTTGTTGAACCCCATCCGATTTATCAACGCCTCGTCTTCGAGCAATCTGAACAGCCGGGGACGTAGATTGCCGGCCTGCGGTTCGGCCGTTACGGCACCGACCTCGACGTGACCGAACCCGAGCGCAGCGAGCGCGTTCGGAATCTTGGCGTTCTTATCGAAGCCGGCGGCGACGCCCACCGGGTTGGAAAACGACTGTCCGAAGGCGTCGACGCGAAGTCGAGAATCGACGACGGTGCAGGCGTCGGCGACGAGCCGTTCGGCGGGCGTCGATTGGATCCCCTCGAGCAGTCGATGTCCGAGCCCGTGTGCCGTCTCGGCGTCGAAACTGAAGGCGAGCGGTCTGAGACGATCGTAGAGATCCATTACCGGAGAGGCTTCGTCGATGCGGTTAAACGCCGCGATATCGCTCGCGATCGGTGCGGGTGGCGTCCGACTCTCTCGCGTTGGATTTTCCCGTCGTGTTATCGTCAGAAATCGTGTTCGACGTCGTCCGAATCGGCTTTTTGAATGATGATCTTCCCGTCGCGAACGCGGACGAACACCTCGTCGCCGATCTCCATTCCGGCGACGGCGAGTTCGTCCTCGTGTAAGTTCACGTGGACGTTGTGGTACTCTCCGTCGTCGTCTTTTGCGCCACTCGGGCTGAGCTTCTTCTTTCGCACCATCGCGTTGTGTTGGGTCGTTCACCATACGAGATACATAAGTGTACCGTGCGAGTCCGACGGTCGAAGCGCGCGCGAGCCGATTTCGGCCGATTCGACGCCCTTCGAACCGGCCCTCGGTCGCTTCAGGATGCGATTTTCGCCCTCCTCGAGGCCGCCATTTATAACTATCCCCCTCCGTGCTCCCGATCTGGGGGATATATTTATATTGACCTGTGTGTAGAAATCACACGGAGGAGAGAAACCATGGCACGTGACGACGATAGTAAACGAAACTTCGCACTCCGAGAGAACGACGACGACGAGACCAGCGTCTTTTCGGGACGAACCCCGAGACAGGCGGCGCTAAAGGCGGCCCGACGGCTCGAGGCGGCCGAAAGCGAATCCGCCGCTGGGGAAACGGAGCTCCGGCTCCGCGAGAAGGGGACGAAGAAGGTCCACATCTACGACGGGTGGGCGTGGGAGGAGACGGCACCGGAGGACAGTCCCGATTGGATGCCCGACGAAATCACCGAAGCGAACGTCTCGAAGCGGGGGATCGAGCACCTCGAGGAAATCTAGTCCCGCTCGACGGCTCTCCGTCCACCGGAACGGCTATATCGCCGCCGCTACCGCCGGTGCGCGGCAACTCACCCGACTCGACCGTGCGTGTACGCGTGGAATGACGGATCCGACTTCCGGCCGCGCAATAGCCGTCCAGATCGACGAGTGGCTTCCCCGAGGAATCGGCCCGTCGGCCCCGCGATGTAACACCGGCAGCACGAAGACGACGTTTCCGCGGTTTCCCGTCCCACTCCAGTCGTTTCGTGGACACGATCGTGGCTTCTATCGATAAAATGACATATCTTCGCCGCGGATCGGTTCCGATTCGCGCGTGAAACGAGCCCTCCCGTTGGCTGTGCCCGTTTTCCCCTCGACCGGGTGGACGAATCCCGGTCCACGCCCAGGCCGTGCGGTGTATTCACACGACCCAACCGCCATGAAACCGCGTGACGTGGCGGGTTCACTTCGACGGCCTTAATACACCCACTCCCATCGAATCGGTTGCGAAGAACGCGGGGCCCGATGCCCCGGCGGTACGGCCCTTCGGGCCGTCTCGTCTCGACACGTTTCACACCGACAGTTCGTCGACGTCAGATCGAACTCTGGCCCCGATTCGCTCGGGTGTGGTCCGACGTTCGAGTTAAATACGACTCGCGGCCAGGAATCACCTTCATGCGCCGCCCCGACACCGACGTCCTTATGTACAATGGGGTGTTCGTGTCCTAACGCGACGGTCGGACCGAAATTGCTCGGTTCGATCCGATCCGACGCCCTTATACATACGAGGGTGTTCGGGAAATACACGACGTGGTCGGAGGTGGTTCACACCCGTCTCCGCTCGCGGATCCGGTCCGTTTCGGTGGGTTTATACTCCGCCGTCACCTAGGATCTGGTCCGAAAGAAATGAGGATTCCACCCCTGCGGTCCGCCGTATAGATGGGATCTGATGTTAGCCTTGGCAGTTCGGTGACACTCGGTCGGTCCGACTGTCATCGAACGCCGATAGACATTGATGGAAACACACCCTATGGGTGTGTTCCCGCCAAACCCTCCCCGAACTGGGAATTCAAGTTCGGGGAACACATTCCGGTTGATCCTGCCGGAGGCCATTGCTATCGGTGTCCGACTTAGCCATGCGAGTTGTACGTATAACGTAGCAAACTGCTCAGTAACACGTGGCCAAACTGCCCTATGGATCGGGATA
>CAZLHT010000257.1:0-2954 GCA_964559185.1 uncultured Natronomonas sp. | reverse complement strand
CGCTCAGGCGAACAGCTGTCGCGCGTCGTCGATCGCCTCGACAAGCCTGTCGATTGCGTCTTTCGTGTTGTAGATGTAACACGAGGCCCGAGCGGAGGCGGCGGTCCCGAGCACGTCGTGTAGCGGCTGAGTGCAGTGATCGCCGGCCCGGATCGCGACGGCGCTGTCGTTGAGGATGCTCGAGAGGTCGTGGGCGTGGACGCCGTTGAGGTTGAACGCAACGAGACCGCCGCGGTCGTCGCCGGGCGGGCCGTACACCTCGACGTCGTCGTGCTCGCTCAGCCGCTCGTAGGCGTACTCGGCGAGCTTGGACTCGTGGCGTTCGACGTTTTCCATCCCGATGTCGTCGAGGTAATCACAGGCCGAAGCCAAGGCGATCCCCTGACAGATGATCGGCGTGCCGGCTTCGTACTTCCACGGGAGTTCGTTCCACGTCGAGTCCTCGAAGGTGACCTTGAGGATCATATCGCCGCCGTAGAGGTACGGCTCCATTCCCTCGAGAACGTGGCGCTTCCCGTAGAGGACGCCGATTCCGGTCGGTCCGGCCATCTTGTGCCCCGAAAAGGCCAGGAAATCGGCGTCGATCGCTTTCACGTCGACCGGTCGGTTCGGCACCGACTGGGCGGCGTCGACGAAGGCATAGGCGTCGTGCTCGTGCGCGATTTCGGCGATTTCGGCGACGGGGTTGATCGTCCCGAGCGTGTTCGAGATGTGGACGATGGACACCATCTCGGTGTCGTCGGTGATCAACTCCCGGGCCGCCTCCATGTCGAGTCGCCCCTCGTCGGTGATCGGGACGTACTTACACGTCGCGCCGGTCCGTTTCGCGATCTGTTGCCACGTGACGAGCGAGGCGTGGTGTTCCATCTCGGTCAAGACGACCTCGTCGCCCGGACCGAGTTCCTCGAGCCCCCACGCGTAGGCGACGAGGTTCACCGACTCGGTGGTGTTCTTCGTGAAGACGATTTCTTCGCGCCCCTCGGCGCCGATGAACTCGGCGACGCGGTCGTGGGCCTCCTCGTAGGCGATCGAGGCCTCCTGGCTCAACTGATGGATGCCCCGGTGGACGTTGGCGTTGTAGGTGCGATAGTACTCCGTAATGGTCTCGACAACCGGTTCGGGCGTTTGGGTCGTCGCCGCGTTGTCGAGATACACGAGTTGTGTCCCGTCGAACTCCCGCTTGAGGATCGGAAAGTCTCTGCGGATCCGCTCGACGTCGAGTGTCTCGGCCTGATGACTCATTGACTTCGCGTTGGGTCTCGAGACTGGTTACTCCTTCGATCGGGGTGATTCGCTTCCTCAGTCGCGTTCGAGTTCGGCTTCCGCCGGTGTGGGATCCGTTCGAGCGGCGAATCGATCAGTTATTTATAGATTCGGTGATCGTACCAACGGTAATGGGTGGGATAGATACGCCGCGTTCGGTGCCTCGACCGGTCGGTTCCGCCGCACTGAGCGCACTCGGAGTGTTCTTTGCGGCGGTGCACGGCTTCCACGTCCTCGACAGCGACCTGCCAGCGTTCGGAATCATGATCGGCGGCGTTATCCCGCTTGCGCTCGCGCTCGCCCTCGCCGCCGCGGGCCCGTGGCTGTATCGAAGCCGGCTCGACGCGCCGGCGATCACGACGACGGTCTCTTGGGGATTCATCGGCGCGCTCGCGCTGGGGTTCGTCTCGTTACTCATCGTCGGTCACCAAGCCGTCAAAGGGATTCCCCTCCATGGACCGATATACCTGTGCGCTACAGCCGCCACCGGCGGAGCGCTCGTCGGAACGGTGGCTGGCCGATACGACGCGCTGAACAGACAGAAGGCCGAACTGATCAGCAGGCTCCAGGAGGCGACCGCCGCGCTCTCGGCGGCGACGACGACCGAAGAGGTCTCCGAGACGTCGGTTCGGATCGCGAACAGGGTGCTCGACATTCCGCTTGCCGGCGTCTGGCTCTACGACGAGGACGAGACGGCACTCGTTCCCGCGGCCATAGCCGAACCCGCGACGGAGGCGTTCCACTCGCCGCCGACGTATCGTCCCGGTAACAGTCTCTCGTGGGATGCGTTTGAGGCCGGAGAGCTCAGGCGGTACGACGACATCTCGGCGGAGGACGGACTGCACAACGCCGAGACGATCATCCGCTCGGAACTCATCGCCCCTGTCGGCGATCTCGGCGTCATGAACTTCGGATCGACCGAATCCGACCGATTCAGTTCCCTCGACGAAACCGTCGCCGAACTGCTCGCGTCGACGACCGAGGCCGCGCTCGTCCGCGCAGATCGCGAGGATGCCCTGCGACGACAACGACGGTTGCTCGAACGCCAGAACGAACGACTTGAGGAATTCACCTCCGTCGTCAGCCACGACCTTCGAAACCCGCTTTCCGTCGCCAGAGGACGGATCGAACTCACGATCGAAACCGGAGACGAGGCCCACCTCGACGCGGCCGCGGCCGCGCTCGACGATATGAGCTCTCTCATCGGGGATCTCCTCGAACTCGCAAAACAGGGACACACCGTTGGTTCGACCGAGGACGTCTCGCTCGCCGATATCGCGGAGACCGCCTGGCGAAACCTCGGTTCCGACGGTGCGACGCTGGATATCGAGGATGCCGAATTCGATGCGGATCCCGACAGGCTCAGACAGCTCCTCGAAAACCTGTTCAAAAACGCGGTCGTCCACGCAGGTCCCGACGCGGCTATCCGGATCGGTCCGCTCTCGAACGATACCGGGTTCTTCGTCGCAGACGACGGACCGGGGGTATCACCAGACGAGCGCGAGCGAATCTTCGATATCGGCTACACCGATCACGATAACGGGACCGGATTCGGACTCTCCATCGTCCGTCGAATTGCAGGAGCCCACGGGTGGTCGGTTCGCGTGACCGAAAGCGAGGCTGGCGGCGCACGCTTCGAGTTTCGGTTCGACGGCGAAACGTCCCGGACGTGATCGGCACGCCCGCAACAC
>CAZLHT010000256.1:0-3002 GCA_964559185.1 uncultured Natronomonas sp. | reverse complement strand
ACATCCCGAGGTTGTCCGCCATCGCATCCATCTGCTCGTCCTGGATGCGCTCTAGGGCCTCGTCGTCGCCGCGCTTTTTGGCTTCCTTTCGGCGTTGTTGTATCTCTTTCATCCGTCCCTGATACGCGCCCATCACCTCCATGTTCATGAGGTTCGCCTGCAGGAGCGTCGAGTACAGCCCGGTGAACAGCGCGAGGACCATCACGACGGCGAAAAACGGTAAGAGATCCAACAGCGGCCCCAGGGCGATATCGAGCGTGCTCGCCAGCGGATCCCGAACGGAACTGAACGTGTAGCCGGCGAACATCGCGATAGAGCCGACCGCGGCCATCTTGTCCCACTTCGACCACGAGGAGTCCGATTCGGGTGCGTCCGGAAGGTCGAACTCGACGTCATCGTCTTCGAGCGCGTCGCGAACCCCTTCGGGATCGGCGACGTCGAATCCCTCGCCGTCGGAGTCGACGAGGAGACCCTTCTCGATGAGTCGACCCCACTGGCCGCTCGTCAGTTCCCCGGAGACGTCGCCCCAGGTGACGGTCCCCTCGTCGGCGCGGTCGAGGATGTACTCGAGGGCGGCTTCCAGCTCCGCGTCTTCGTTGACGAGATCCTGTACTTTCGAGGCTGTGCGTGCCATTACCCCTCCGTAGTCGGTGGTGGGTAATCAACCTTTTACTCCTCGTCGAATCCGAAACGTCTCCCGTCTCAGATCGCGTCGTCGATCGCGGCCTTCAGATCGGCCCAGACACCCTCTGGTGGTTGTTCGCCGTCGATCCGGACGAGTCGTCCCTCCGAATCGTACCGGTCGATGACCGAGGCCGTGTTCTCGTCGAAGACGCGGAGTCGCTCGCGGACGGTTTCCTCGGTGTCGTCGTCTCGTTGGACGAGCCGCTCTTTGACCGTCTCGTCGTCGGGCATGTCGAACTCGGTGTGGTAGATGTCGCCCGTCTCGGGATCCATACGACGGCCGGTCAGCCGACGAACGAGTTCCTCTTTGCCGACGTCGAGCGAGAGAATGACGTCGAGTTCGGCGATTTCGTCAAGGTATTCCACCTGCGAGAGGTTGCGCGGATAGCCGTCGAGGACGTACCCGTCCGCCTCGTCGAGGGCCGCTTTGACGATCTCGTTTACGACCGGATCGGGGACGAGTTCGCCCGCTTCCATGTACTTTCTGGGTGTGCCGTGTTCGGTCTCCATGTCCTTGTTGGCGCGAAGCGCGTCGCCAGTCGTGACGTGCTCGACGCCGTACTCGTCGACGATGTTTCTCGATTGCGTTCCCTTTCCGGCCCCCGGCGCACCGAGCAGCAAAATCTTCGGCTTACTCATAGATGGCGGTTCGAAGCGTCGCCTAAAAGGCTTACCTGAACGAGCACGGGGTTGATGTAGGCGGCCCCCCGAGAGGCGGTAATGCCCGCCGACACCCCGGAAGGCCGAAAGCGATCGTTCGTCCGCCGCATCGGGGAGGCGAGACGGACCGGTGAGTCGGTCGTCTTCGAGGCCGACGACGCGGCGATCGAGTACGACGATCGGATGCTCCGACTCGAGCTCACGGCGGACGAACGCGACCGACTGGAGGAGCTACTGGAGGTGTATCACGTCTTCAAGATCGCACAGCCGGCGACGAGGAAGGCCCCCAACGGCATGGTTTATCTTTCGGCCGTGACAGACGCGAAACACGCCGCCGATTTTCTCGAGGCGGTCTTTCGCGATGTTTATGGATTTTCCGAACGGTACGAACTGCGATCGTGAGGATCACCGCTTCCAGAACGCGCCGGTGAACACCGCCAGCACGGGCACGATCTCCAGCCGCCCGATCCACATCAAAAAGACCATCACGAGCTTCGTCTCCGGCGGAAACGCGGCGTAACTGCCGAAGGGACCGAGTGAACCGAAGCCGGGACCGATATTGCCGAGCGTTGCGAGCGCGGCGCTCATCGCCTCGAGCGTGCTCAGTTCGTAGCCAACCCGAAGCGAGTCGACGACGAAAAACACCGTCGCGACGCCGAACAGCACGAAGTACAGCAACGTGAACGCCATGATTCCGCGAATGACGTCCTCGTCGATCACGTATCCACCGAGTCGGACTGGCTTGACCGCGTCCGGTCGTGCGGTCCGGAACAGTTCCCGACGAGCGGCTTTTATGACGATGAGCCAGCGAATCACCTTGATTCCGCCGCCGGTGGAGCCGGCGGAGCCGCCGATGAACATGGTGAACACGAGAAGCGTCTGGGCGGTGGGGCTCCACTGGGCGAAATCGCTCGTCGCGAACCCAGTGGAGTTCAGGAGCGAGGCGATCTGGAAGGCGGCCTGTCTGGCGGCATTTTCGGCGTTACCGGCCGTCGTCCCACCGAGTTCCTGCGGTTGGGCAGCGCCGCCGTACAAAAGTGCCGCGAGGATGGCCGTTAACACCGCGATTGCACCGGCGTACGCTCGGAATTCCACGTCCTCGAAGAGAGTCCGAACGTCGCCGTCGAGGAGGTGCCAAAAGAGCGCAAAGTTCGTCCCCGCCACGACCATGAACGGGATGATGGTCCACTGGACGGCCGCCGAGAAGGCGGCAATGCTGTCGCTTTCGGGGGAGAACCCGCCCGTCGGCAGGGTACTGAACGCGTGGGCGACGGCGTTGTACGCGTGCATGTTCGGCGCGACGTCGAGAAGGTACAGCGCGTACAGACACACCGCGAGCAGGGCAGTAAAGCCGAAATAGACCAGCCAAAGCACTCGAGCCGTCTCGGCGATCCGCGGGGTGAGCTTCTGAAGGTCGGGACCGGGGGATTCCGTTTTCATCAGCTGCGCGCCGTTGACCGCCAGTTCCGGAAGGATCGCGACCATCAAGACGATGATTCCCATCCCGCCGAGCCACTGGGTGAGTTGTCGCCACATCAACACGGCGTGGGAGTGTCGATCCGTCGAGATCTCGTCCATGACGGTCGCCCCCGTCGTCGTAAAACCCGACATCGACTCGAACAGCGCGTTTATGGGGTTCGCGAGCGCCGACGACGTCC